>JBBRVA010000162.1:0-12085 GCA_038247295.1 Caldilineales bacterium
ACTGTCAAATAGGGACAGTCTTTTCTATTTTCTGAATTATGGCCTAGGATTTTACCAGCATCCACTTGATCAACACGCCGATATCATCGCTGATCACATCGCCGCCTGCAATTCAACTATGGCTCATGGGTCCCTGGCGCATCTTGCAAGATGGCGTCCCCATTGATTTGCCAACTGGTCAGCCACGCACGTTGCTGATCTATTTGGTGTTGCAACCCGCCTGTCAAGCCGCACGCAGCACCATTGTCGAACAACTGTGGCCCGACACCCCACCGGATCGCGGACGCCGCTATTTGACCGATGCACTCTATCGTCTACGTCGCGCCTTGTCGCCAGCCCTCATTCGCACCGATGCCGAACAGATCGCGCTGGATCTGACCCATCCCTGGTGGGTCGACGTGTGGGCGTTTCTCCAGGCTTGTGCCAACCCTGATCGCGCCGAACGCGCAGTGGCCTTCACCCTTTATAATGCAGATCTGACGCCAGAGATTACGGAAACGTGGATTCTACCCCACCGCGCCCGTTTGCAAGCGCACTTTGTCCAGTTGACATTGACGGATGCTGCCGATGCGCTCCAGTCTGCCGATTATGAGCGGGCAGAAGCGCGCTATCGCCAATTGCTCGCGATCGATCCACTGCAGGAAGTGGCCCACCGTGGCTTGATGCAGACCTTGGCGCGCCGCGGACGGCTGGCCGCCGCGCTGGAACAATACGATCAACTGGTGGATCTGCTGGAACAGGAACTGGCGGTTCCCCCCAGCCCCGCGACGCGTGAACTAGCCGATCAGCTTTTTCAGGAATTGGATCTGGCGCGCCGACGCGCGCAAAAACCACCCAGACCGCAAATGGTGGGCAGAGTGGAAGAGCGCACAGCCCTGCGCGCGGCGCTGGATCGAGCCGGCGCGGGCAAAAGTGGCTTGGTCGTTTTGCTGGGTGAAGCGGGGATTGGCAAAAGCACCCTGCTGCGTGATCTGGCGCGCGCGGCGGCCTGGCGTGGTTGGCAGATCTGCTGGGGCGAGGCACAAGAGGCGCTGGCTCCCGCTCCCTATGCGCCCCTAAGTACGGCCCTGGAAGCCGCCCTGCCAGAAGCGCGTGCCAGCCAATTGGCGGCCAGCTTGCCTTCGATCTGGCTCAACCTGTTGGCGCGCTTCTTGCCCCCCTTGGCACACACAGCGATGATCGATGGCCCGGTGCTGCCTGCCTCTGCCTACGAGGCAAAAAGTTTGCCCCAAGCGCTGGCCCAGTTACTCTATGCCTTACAAGCGATCGCCCCCTTGCTGCTGTTGCTGGATGATGTCCAGTGGGGCGACAGTGCGCTTTGGAAACTGCTGGATGATTTGCTGCCGCTGCTCCATCAACAGCGGGTGCTTATTCTCCTCAGCGCCCGGCGCGACGATCTGCACGGCGAACCGCTGATTTGGCAACGTCTGACCGAATGGGATCGTACCGCTCTCGCCCAGATTGTCGCCCTGGAAGGTTTGCCGCCCGCCGCACTGCGTGAATTAGCGATTTGGCATCAACAGACGTTATCTGCCGAGGCGGCGACCGCACCGGTAACCAGCGCACAGACAGCGCTGCATACCGCTAGTGGCGGCAACCCCTTGCTGGCGCTAGAACTGCTGGCCCAGGCGCTCCCCGCACCAGCGCCACTTGCCAGCCGCCCAACAGGCGAAGCGCTGGCAACGCCCGACGCGATTGCCACATTGGTCAAGCGCCGTTTGCAACAACTTTCCCCCCAGGCGCGGCAGGCCGTCGAATTGGCCGCCATCTTGGGCATGCAGTTCCAATATCGCCACTGGGAAGCGCTCTGGTCGCTTGAAAACCCCTACGGCAGCGCGCTGACGCCCCATGTTGCGATTGTTGAACAATCTGGTGTATTACAAATCGAAGCGGAACATTATCGCTTTGCCCACGCCCTGCTCCACACGGCTGTGCTGGCCGATATGCCTGCCCCGCTGTTGCGCCAACGCCATCGCGCGGCCCTGGCTGTGTTGGCCCCACCAGCCGAAGCGGAAGCCACGCTCACAGCCGCAGAGCTGAGCCGTCTGCTCCATCACGCCCAGGGAGCAGAGGATGCGCCGGCCGTTGTCCGCTATGCGTTGGCCGTTGGCGCACAGGCGCTGCAAGCCTTTAGTTTTGCCACTGCCGAAGCGCAGTTCACACGGGCCTTAGCCTATTTGACGGATGCTGCCCACGCGAAAAACAGCGGCGATGCACCCAGTAACGCAGATGATAACGTCACAAAACAGTTCGCTGCGCTGTTGGGGCGCAGCGAGGCGCGGCATATGCTGGCCGACCGCAGTGGCGAAGCGGCTGATCTTGCCGCCTTGCGCGCCTTGCCACTTGACCCAGAGCAGGAGATTGCGCTGTTGATGCGTTTGGCGCATTATCAGTTGGCAACAGGCGATTTTACCGCGGCCCAAACCAACATAGAAACAGCTTTAGACCAGGCAACCGCGCCGACATCCACGACCATTGCCGATCTGCAACTGCTGGCGGGCAAAATTGCCCGCGAACGCAACCAACTGGCGCAGGCCCAAGCGCACATTACGGCAGTGCAGGAACGTTATCGGCAGGCGAACAACGGCTGGGGTGTGGCAGTGACAACCGATCTGCTCGGCGGGTTGGCATGGGATCAGGGTCACTATCAGCAAGCCGCTGCGCTGCATACACAAGCGGCCGATGACTTTGCCGCGTTGGGCGATCTCGTGCGCGAAGCTCAGTCGCTCAATAACCTGGGTAGCACGTTTTGGGAACTGGGGCGCTATGTGGAAGCGCGCGCCACGCATGAGCGCAGCATCTTGGTCTGTCGCGAACTGGGCAATAAATTGAGCGAAGGTGACAACATCGACAACCTGGGCGGCGTTGCCTGGGCGCTGGGCGACTATCAACTGGCCATTCGCCACTATCAGGCAGCATTGACGTTGCGCGAGTCGATTGACGACCAGTGGGGTATCTCGATCAGCCTAAGTAACCTGGGCAGCGCCTACCGGATGCTGGGCAACTACGAAGAGGCGCTGGATTACTATGAACGCTCATTAACGCTGGCGCAACAGGTGGGACGCAAACGCAGTGAAGCCTATATCGTCCATTGTCAAGGCCAGACACGGCTGGCCCTAGGGCATCTGGATGAGGCATGGGCGCTCTTGCAACAGGCGCTTGGCCTGCGCACCGCGATCGGCGACCGCCTGCGTCTGCTCGAAACCCACACCGTTTTGATCGAGGCGGCGCTGGTGCGTGGGGACGAGGAGGAAGCGCGTCGTCAGCGCGCTGCCACACTGGCGCTGCTCCAATCCACAGACAAGGCTGCGCTGCGTCAGGCAGCCTATTTCGCCGCCTTTCGCCTGGCAGAACAGACCGGTGAACCAGACGCCGGGCGGCTGCTGGCGTTGGCGCTCCTGGCCCAAAACGAAATGGCTGCTGCGCTGCCGCCCGCGGAACGCGCGCGCTTCTTGCAAAATGTGCCATTAAACCGGACTATCAGCGCCGCCGCCGCGCGTTATAGCCAGAGCCAGACCGTCACATTGGCCGGCGTCAACGGTCCAGTCACCCTCACTTGGCCATTGCTGCAACCCGACGATCTGCTGATCGAAGACCCGGCCGCGCGGCGGCGACATGTGCTGGCGCGACTGTTGAATACCGCTGCGGCGCAGGCGGCCACGCCCACTCATGATCAACTGGCCGCCGCACTGGGCGTCAGCCGCCGTACCATCCTGCGCGATCTGCCCCTCTTGGCGTCTGCTCCGCCGGCGCACTGATTCGCTTTGCGTAACCAAGCCCCTTGTGGGAAGGTAGACAGGTAGACAGGGAAACAGGTAAATTCCCTGTTTCCCTGTCTACTTATCTACCTGTCTAGCATAAGTACGCTCCTACATCCGGTGCTTTGTCACACTTCTCCCCTCTTCTCCCGCTTCCTTCGACACCCGTTCGACACCCATCTGTTACCCTTGCTTTAGCATAGCAAAACGGCGCGATGTTGGTTGCGCCCTGCTGTGGCTTTTCCTGCAAAGTGCAAGCAGGAGTGAACTGTTATCAAAATGGAGTGCCAAGATCATGGCGGCAAAAATGCGCTATATGGGTTACATCGCTCTCACCACACACCAAGCTAACCACGGGCACATCGAGCAGCGCGAACCGGAAGGCATCCCTCAATCGTGCCGCGATTGGGGGCAAACCATCCGCGATTGGTGGCAAGCATTCGGGTTTGGTGTGGCGTCGCGTCCAGGCCACACAGACTGGCGGCAATCGAGCGCCACCAGTAATTCACAACAAGCGACACTTTGTGTCATCAATCAACAATCAACCAGATCGATTCTAAACTGAGGAGGCAACAAATGAAGCGTATCTTGCGCAAGCGAGCAATTTTAACCATCGGATTGAGCGCCATGCTGGGGCTGATTGCGCTGCTGGGGGTGAGTCGGCTACGGGCCAATGAACTTGCCATAACCGCCGCACCCGCGCTGATCAACTATCAAGGCCATCTGCGTGATATCAACGGCAACGCCTTTGCCGGGCAGGCAGCGCTTAAATTCACCATCTACGATGCGGAAAGCGGCGGCAACAATCTCTGGTCGGAGACCTATCTGGGCGTGCCAGTAAACAATGGTAACTTTGCCGTAAAACTGGGATCCACTACGCCGCTTTCGGCCACTATTTTCAGCGGAGCCGCCCGCTACCTGCAACTGGGTGTGGACCTGACCAACACCGATAGCAACTATACCAACTTTCCGCGCCAACAGTTCACCTCCGTACCCTATGCTTTTTAAGCCGACAGTGTCGCATGGAGTGGGATAACGAATATCCCGGCTGGCTTTGCCGATGGCATTGATGACACGGGTGGTGGCGCCTATGAAAATGTGGTCATCGTTGCCAAAAGCGGTGGCAGCTATACCACCATTACCGAAGCGATGAACAGCATCAATCCCTCGTCTACCAGCCGTTATCTGGTTTGGGTGGCGCCAGGTCTTTATGAAGAGCAAGTGACCGTCAAGCCCTATGTGCATCTAAAGGGTGCGGGCTTGTCTACTACGCAGATCCGATCCACAGCCAACGGCAGCCACAACAACGCATCCGCTGCTACGCTGACGTTGCCAGCCGACAGCCAACTGAGTGATCTCGCGGTAGAGAACGCCGCCACCGTGCAGGATGGGGTTGCCATCTATGTGAGTGCGGGCAACAGCAATACGCTCATCAATAACGTCAAGGCCAGGGCAACGGGTATTGGTGGCGACCGGCACGATGGTATCTATTTTAATGGCGGCACGGCCTACCTGGAGCATGTTTATGCCGAAGCCTCCGGGGGGAGCATTGGCAACTGGGCCATCTTTAACAGCGCTGCCAGTCCGATGATCGACAGCGCGACGTTAATTGCTTCCGGCAACAGCTCGGCCAATGCGTTGCGCCTGAATGGTGGCAATCCCATTGTGCAAAACAGCACCTTGCGCGCCGATCAGGCGGCGACCGCTTACGCCGTGGAAGGCACGGGTGCTGGCAATCACACCGTGCGTTTTGACCATGTCGCCCTCTTTGGTGAAGATTTTGGCATTCGCCTTTCGTCGGGTAACTATACGGTCTATGTGGGGGCATCGCTGGTCGAAGGGGGTAGCAATGCCTTCTCTGGACTCATCCGTTGTGTCTCCAGCTATAAAGCCGATTACACAGCCATCAATGCTACATGCAATTAGCGCGACTGATCCGCATACCAATTTGGTTTGGATCATCAGCCGTGTCGGCGACACCTCGACAGGCTCGGTGAGCTTGTCGACAAGCTCGGTGAGCGGTCCCATTGGGTGCGGCTCGCCGAAGTCAGGCTCGGTGAGCTTGTCGAACCGTCGAACCACGCGTCGAGCCGAAAGTGTGCAAACACAATATTTTGCCAACAGGTAAAAGGTCGGTTTGTACACGACATGCATACAAGCAGTAGCAAGAGGAGATCAGACCGATGCAATTGAGACCAATACAATTGAGACCAATACAATTGAGACCGATGCAACAAAGGCATAAAATATACCATTACATCTTGCTGATAGCGTTCTGCGCCGGGCTTGTCGTCGCTGGGACAGTCCTGGCGGCCGGTGAGGTGTTGACCCGCTCCGCCATCACAATTGCGGGTGGGCAAGCACTCGTTAACGGCATTGAAGCCCGCAGTGCGGTTGGCCAGCCCGTGGCCGGTATCATTAGCAGTGCGGCTGGTGAAATGTGCGCGGGATTGATGTGTCCTGGTAGTGGGTCTACCCAGGGCGTTCCGCTAACTACGCCCACGTCAACACCGACTGTTTCGACTACACCGAGCTCATCGCCCACGCCCAACACGTCTGTGACACCAACTGCCACGCCCACGCCAACATCAACTCCGCCGTCCACTGGTAATGGTGCGAATGTTTACCTGCCCCTAGTTGTGAAGTGAGGAAGGGCTGATAAGCGAACCATTCGGTTCGCTTATCAGCCGAGTTATTGAATGCGCGTGGAGAACTTATGCAAGCCTAATCCACGGACAAGTTCTAATCGAATCGATCACCTAAAATCGTTACAAAGGATAACACCCTATATGCATTACTTTTTCGCTACAAATCGACACGTTCGTTTGCGCACTGGCCAACGTTTCGTCGCCCTTGTTGTGAGCTTCATGCTCACGCTTACGCTTGTCCCTGGGGCCTCTGTCCAGGCCGGACCGCCGGTTGTGCCCGATCAACCAACTGCGACGACGATCACCGTGGACACAAGCGCCGATCTCGATAGCAGTAGCTTGAACAAGACCTGCACCTACACGTCTGGCGTCTATGTCGCTGCCGTCGACGGTTGTACGCTGCGGCGGGCCATTCTCGAAGCCGCCGCCCGGCCTCAAGCGGATCGCCCGATCGAGATTCGCTTCAATCTGGCCGACAGCGACCCCAACAAAGATCTGGTTGTGAGTGGAACCTGGACCTTGCCCATTAACCAGACCTTGCCAACGTTGAAGACCGCCTCGATCGTCAACAAAAACGGCCAGGTCACCATCGACGGCAGCACGCAGCCCGGCGGCCGCACCGATGCACCCAAGATTATCATCAATACCAATGACTTCAGTTTGCAGGTAGAAAGTGAAAACAACATCATTCGCAACCTTGCCTTTAAGGGCGGTGGGGTGATCTTTCTCAAAGAAGATGGCAACTTGGTCGAAGATATTTGGATGGGGCTGAGCGATGATGGCCAATCGATCCACTTCCGCACACCGGGCGATGAGAAGCGTATGGCCGGCGGTGGTGTCTTTATTTCGTCCGACAACAACACCGTGCAAGACAATGTGATCAGCGGCGCGTTTGCCAGGGCTGTTGATATTAACAGCAGCAACCAAAACAATACGATCCAGCGCAATCTGATCGGGACGCGGGCGGATGGCACGGTGCCAGTTGTCCCTGCCGCGGCGCAATGTCTGCGCTCGTTTAACTACGATCCGCAAAATTGGTATGGTGGCTGGGGCATTGCGGTGAGCGGCAGCAATAATAAAGTGCTAGAAAACCGTATCGCCGGGCTCCACATTTTACAAAGCACCAACGACACACCGCCGATCACAGTCGAAATTTTTGGCGCCAATCATCAAATTGCCAATAATGTGATTGGCCTGGACAGCGCCGGCAGCCGCGTAGGCGTCTGTGGGCAAGCGATCAAGGTTTCTGGCAGCGGCACGCAAATTCTCGACAATACGATTGTTCGGAGCCGAATCGGCTTTGAGGATATTGTGCCAACGGCCATTCTGGCCAGCGACACATCGCCGCTCTTTGGGCAGATCAGCGTGCGCCGCAACCTGGTTGATAGTGGACCAGGCAACATCTACGCCTTTGGGCCTGGTATTCCCAAAGCATTGCAAGAGTTCTTGCCAGCGCGCATCACCCAGATCAATGGCACATCGGTCGTCGGCACAAATGGCGTTGGCAGTGCTTGCCCCGGCTGTCTGATCGATCTTTACAGCGACGACAGTGACGATATCGGCGAAACGTTGAGTTATCTTGGCAGCGTTAGCGCCGCCAACAACGGCGCGTTCAACTTCACGCTCAGCCAGCCCTTGGCGGCTGGAGTCGGTATCCGCACCAGCAGCACCACACCATCGGCGGGCATTATCGGCAACTTTGGCGCCGGGACAACCACCCAGTTCTCTAAACTATATCTGCCCATGAACGATGTAGTCATTGCTGGCCCGCTGACTGGTACCGCCGGCATCTCCTACACCTTTACTATCACCGTATCGCCGGTGAGCGCCACAACCCCCTTCAGCTATACGATCAAGACAACCGACATTGCCACGCAAACCCTGGTCAGCAATGCGGATGTGCTCAACGCCCGCTATCAGTGGGTTGAACCTGGCGTTAAACAGATCGCTGTCGTCGTCCAGAACGAACTGGGCACGGTGACAACAGCGCATACAATTACGTTGGTTGCCGCGCCCAGCACATCCAAAAATATCTATCTGCCACTTGTCATTCGCTAGCCAATCAGGTTGTTGCAAAAAATAAATGCCCAAATATGACAACAGGACCCAAGGGGCACCCCAAAACAACGGATGAGGCGGTCGGCCAATAGCTGCTGTTTTCGGGGTGTCCCTTGGGTCCTGTTGTCGTGTTCACTCGCTGCTTATTTTTTTGCAATGGCCTTACTCAATCGCGCCTGGACCCTGGGTATCCCACATATTGTCAGAAAGCGGCGCAACGCATCGACATCCCCTTTAACTCGAATCAGCTCTCCCGCAAGCGCGGCGTCCAGGTCGAGCTCGCCCAGTAGTAACCCCAAATAGACTGGTGTCTCCGCATACAACGCCACGTCGGCCTGCGGCGGTTCACCCTGCTGCACGTCAATCTCCCCGTCCGCAATCCGGATCTGTTGAACTTCATCGCCAATGTGCAGCGCATAGGTTTCATTGACGCCCTGCGCTAACTCTGGTCGGAAAAAGGTTTTGGGGGTTAGGGCGTAGGAACCCACATGCAACACGTGGACACCCTCCATCGAGGCTGGCACAAATTGGCGGCCCCATTTGCCCAGTTCCAGCAGCATTTTCTCCAGTGCCTGGCCCACGGCGGTCAATTCGTAGACCGTTGATCCTGCCGGTGGCGGCAGGACGCGCCGCCGGATCACTCTGTTCTCATCCAGGTCCTTGAGGCGCTCGGTCAGTAGGTTGGTGCTGATGCCCGGCAACCCGTCTACGAGATCCTTAAAGCGGCGCGGGCCAGGGATCAGCTCACGAATTATAAGAATGGTCCAGCGCTCGCCGACAATATCTAGCGCATAGGCTAGCCCACACAATTGGTTGTAACTTCGATTGGACATAAATTGACTTAAAATAGGACGTACGCAAAATCACAGAATTTACGCTGGCTGAGCTTGTCGAAGCCGGCGTAAATCTTATGAATAAAAATTCAGGACTGGGTGCATATACCCGTTATCCTGTTTCTGTCCATTTGATGGACGGAGGGCGATCGTGACGGGACGGCGCGACTTCGATGTCTCCGACGCCTATGGGGGTAAACCGCCGCTGGGCGTACCCCTGTTTGTCGTTACACATTGAGTTGCCCAAGAATGGGTTTATGAAGGCTCGCCCTTCACCTTTGTCACAGACGGGGTTGCCAGTGCGCTTGAAAAGGCCAAGGCTGTCGCTGGCGATAAGACAATCTCGGTCGGCGGCACCCAGATTGTACAGCAGTGTCTAGCTGCGGGATTGCTTGACGAAATCCGGATCGACCTAGTGCCCATGCTGCTCGGCGCAGGCATCCGTTTGTTTGATAACGTAGGCGCAAATCCAATTGAGTTGGAAAGGTTGCCGGTGGTTGAGACCCCAGATGTAACCCATCTTCGGTTCCGCGTTGTAAAGTAAAGGCAAAAGGACGCCATGACAAAACTTTTTTACGCCATCCTGGTCAATACGGTAGCGGCATCAATTGTGAATACCCTGGTCTGGTTTGCGGTGACCTTCTGGGTTTATCTGGAGACTAAGTCGGTGATTGCCACGTCGGTTATGGCTGGTGTCTATACGGTGACGGTTGCCTTCTCTGGTTTTTGGCTGGGTTCGCTGGTCGACCGCTATCCTAAGAAGACGGCGATGTTGTTTTCCAGCCTGGCATCACTTTTCCTCTTCACGTTGGCCTTGATCGTTTATAACGCCGCGCCAGCCGCGGAATTTGCCGATGCCAGCAGCCCCCTGCTGTGGGCCTTTATCGTGCTGACCTTGGTTGGCGCCATCGTCGGCAACTTGCGCGGCATTGCTGTTTCCACCCTGGTGACGATTATGATCGCCGAAGACAAAAGAGATAAGGCCAATGGTCTGGTTGGCACAGCGACGGGCGTCTCCTTTCTCGTCGCCTCGATTCTCAGTGGTTTGGCGATTGGCTTTCTCGGCGTCTCTGGCATGTTGATCAGCGCGATCACGCTCATGACGCTGGTCATCGTTCATCTGTGGACGCTGGCCATTCCGCAACGCGCGGCGAGCCACACGGACGCCGAAACGCACAGCATCGACATCCGCGGGTCGATTCGCGCCATCCAGGCGGTGCCTGGGCTTTTCGGACTGATCTTCTTCCAGACCTTCAATAACTTTTTGGGTGGCGTCTTTATGTCGCTGATGGACGCCTATGGTCTGGAACTTGTTTCGGTGCAGGTCTGGGGCGCCTTATGGGGGTTCTTGAGCCTGGGCTTTATCATGGGCGGGTTGATCGTTGCCAGGTTTGGTTTGGGCAAAAATCCCCTACGTACGCTCTTGTTGGTCAATGTTGCCACGTGGACAGTTTGTATTTTCTTTACGATTCAAGCCTCGATTGTGCTGTTGACGGTGGGCATGTTTATCTGGCTATGTTTGGGGCCGGTGGCCGAAGCAGCCGAGCAGACCGTGCTGCAAAAGGTGATCCCACCGGAACGGCAGGGACGCGTCTTTGGCTTTGCGCAAAGTGTTGAACAGGCAGCTTCGCCGATCACGGCGTTTTTGATCGGCCCCAGTAGCCCAGTTGATCTTCATCCCGTTTATGACGACTGGTGTCGGCGTAGAATTGATCGGTGACTGGTTTGGCAGCGGTCGCGACCGCGGTATGGCGTTGCTCTTCATCGTCGCCGGTGTGATTGGGCTGATCGTCACGCTGATTGCCATGCGCTCCTCTGCCTATCGAACGTTATCTGCCAGCTATCAAACCGTAGCCCAAGAAGGAGCCCCTTTGATGGCAACGTCGTAGAAGAGGAGAGCTACATGCGAAAAGCTGTGATGCACCATTACCAAGTAGCTTAGTAGACAGACCATTTAATTTTTGGACGCGGATTTGCGGGGATAAAAGCGGGGTGTATGTGAGCAGAATCCGCGTTTATCCGCGCAAATCCGCGTCCAAGTTCCAATAACTTGCCACTTTACACACGACAATCGCCAGCCAAGCCGAAGCAGCAATGAATTTTTACGTCTCTATTTTTAAACCATTTTCTTGCCACCGTTAGGCCGTCCACACCGTTAAAGCACCCAAGAAAATCTTGGCGTGTTGGCGTGTTTTGTCAGTCGATCAGCCGAAGAGCCAATGGATGACGCCGGTGAGATCCAAGGCGGAGTAAACCAGAAACAGCGCGAGAACAGCATTGACTGCGACTTTGATCGACGGTTGGTGCAAATAGGTTTTGATCATAGTCCCGAACAAGGTCCAGGCGGATGTGGCGCCAAAAGCCGTCAGGGCTAATAGGCTCACAACCCCAATTAACGAGCCTAACTGTGTCTTGAACGTACCCACGGCCAGGTAAAGAATGTACGCGCGCCGACATAGCGCAGAATTGCCGCCAGTGCCGGGAAGATCGCCAGCAGTGACGCCGAAGCCCAGGCACAGAAGCCCATCAGAATGAAAAATCCAGCAGATAAACCGAAAAGAAACTTGAGGGTCTGCTGAGATCCGTACAGCATGCCCATCGCCGCGCTGGCAATGTTCGTCGGGCCGGGCGAAAAGGTCGTGATCAGGATGAAGAGGATGGCGGGTAAAAGTTCGCTGGGCAAGTATGGCGCGCCTGTTGCGAATGAAGGTCTTTCCTTCCTGGGCGTCATCTTCCCCGAACCGATTGTGCACCGTGTGCGCATCAGTTACGGCACGGCTGCGCTGGG
>JBBRVA010000163.1:0-12081 GCA_038247295.1 Caldilineales bacterium
ATCGGGATCGGTGTGGATAGCCACGGCAAAACCCAGCCGCACATACATGCCCGAGGAGTAATGTTTGATCGGAGTGTCGATAAAATCGCCCAGTTCGGCATAATCGATAATGCTATCGAGGCGGGCATCCATTTGGGCGCGACTCAGGCCGTAGATCGAGCCGTTGAGATAGATATTTTCGCGCCCGGTCAGGTCCGGGTGGAAGCCGGCGCCTAATTCCAGCAGCGATGAGATGCGGCCATTGACCAGCATATGGCCCTCGTCTGGGGCCAAGATCCCGGTGATCAGCTTGAGCAGTGTGCTCTTGCCGGAACCGTTGGGGCCAATCACACCGACACAATCGCCGCGGTTAATGGTCAGCGACAGATGGCGCAGCGGCCAGAAGCTGTCGCGCTCCGCCTTCTGGCGCGTGACAAGACGAATAAAAATTTCTTGCAACGAACGCCGCCGTTCGCGCGCCAGCATAAAACGTTTCGAGACATTGGCCAGTTCAATGAGCGGTTGGCCGGGCAACGCTTTTGCATTGCGCTCTACACTCATAATTCTTCCCCAAAGCGGTCACTGTAGCGGGTAAAGAACCAGTAGCCCAATGCCAATACGATCAACGCCGTAATGGTCGTGCGCAGGAAGAAATCGAGGTTGGTGCGATAGCCTTTATAGAGCAGATCGCGGTAGACATTAATTAACGAAGCCATTGGGTTCAGAATGTAGGCCCAGCGCTGTACGTCCACAGGGTAACCCAGCAGGGTGCCTGTTTTGGGCCATTGATCGACATCATAGAAGACCGGCGTCAGAAAGAACCAGGCCAGCATAATCACATCCATCACCATCAACACATCGCGATAAAAGACATTGAGGGTGCTCAAGATCAGCGCAATGCCCAACGTAAAGCAGGTCTGGATCAGGATCACAAACGGCAACAGCCATAGCCAGGGACTAAATTGGGCGCGAAAAATCAGCAAGGCGACAAAGAGCACAATGAAGGCGAGCAGAAAGTTGACCAATTGGGCGAGCACGCTGGCAATTGGCAGCACTTCGCGTGGAAAATGAACTTTCTTGACTAGATTGGCATTACCAACAATGCTGTTGATGCTGCCCATCACTCCATTCGAGAAAAAATTCCAGGGCAGAAGACCGCAAAGTAAGAAAAGCGGATATTTCTCGACTGCGTGATTGGGTCGCAACACGCCAAAGACCACAGTAAAGACCAGCATCATGCCAAGGGGATTGAGTAAACTCCAGACAAAGCCGAGCACGCTATTCTTATAGCGTGCCTTCAATTCGCTAGTGACAAGGTTGCGCACCAGTTCGCGATAGCGCACCAGTTCGCGCAGCCGATGGACAAACAGTGAGCCAGGTCGTTTGGGTTGGATGGGAATTGCAGTGTTCACAGAGATTACTCTAGGGTGACAGGATGAAGCGATGACGCCGACCTGCGGTCGGACGATGACAAATGACAGGATGAAGCGATGGCAAGATGAAGATCGGAATATTTGATCTTGTCATCCTGTCACCCTTACTCCTGGTGTAATGCCTCTAAATTATTCAAGGCAAACTGGCGGAATAACTCACCCGCTTTGGTGATGTTCCAGGTGGTGCCGTTGAATAAGCTGGTGTGATAGTTTAAACCAGCGACTGGATTGCCATTGGCGTCGTTGTAAACATGATCCAGGCTAAACCAGAGCCAACGTTGCACCAAACGGCATTCATCGGCACCGTAGCCCAGGTTGCAATCCTTGGTATTGAGGAAATAATCAAAGCTCCAAAGCATAAAATCGTGGACAAGTTGCTCGTCATTAAAATTAATTTTGCATTTGCCACCATCGTTGCCAGACGCACCTGGCGTATGCGACCAGAGCACACCATATTCATTGACCATGAGCGGTTTTTCTTGTTGACCACGATCTTTCATCCATTGACGAAAGGCCCGAATCTGGTTGTCGAAGATTGTGCGGTCGACATGGGTGCAATCGTTGCCAATATAGGAACCGTTGTTCTCCGCAATGCCAGGTGGAATATCGGCGCCATAGCCAGCCCTTTGTTCACGCAGAATAAAATTGTGTACGTTCCAAACATCAACGGGCATATCCTGCGCATAGAGTGCTTTATAGGTGTCCCAAACAATGGTCATATATTGCAGACGCAGGGGAGTGGCTTGAATCACGCCACCCATGCCCAGCTGCGCAGTTGGGTCCGCCGTTTTAATAATCGTATAAAGATCGTGATAAACGCGAGCATAGGTTTCGGGTAACATTTCACTTTGACCAGCGCTTGTTATCTTGCCTGGTTTGCAGGTGAGGCCATTCGCCTCATACTCATTACATTGCAACCAGTCGACGCGATCCATCTCGTTGCCAATAAACCAAAGTTGACCAGGCTTATTGCGGGCGGCTAATTCGATTGTTGCTTGATCAGGCCGATAGACATAGTCTAGCGGTTGAGCGTAAGGACAGGCCACACGGTCACCATTGATAAAATCGCCACAGGCCAGTTTTTGATGAACAAATATCACTTGGGCATACTCGGTGCCGTTGGGTTCCACCGGTGAGACCTGCACGCTCCAGTCTAGATACCAGCCGGCATGCATAGAGCCCAAAGTAGGATAACGCGAAATTGGGTAATTGGTCGCGCCAAAACCCATACGAGTTGCCAGGCGCAAATAATCACGGGTCACGATTGGCAAGTAGAGCGTCGAGTCAGTCAGCGGGACGGTACTTTGTAACGTGGTCTCTTGACGCTGCTCTGCCGCTTGTGCGACAGGGGTTGAACCTATACCCTTTCCCATCAATACGATAAATCCCCCTGCTAATAGCAAAGGTAAAATCAGTTGAACAACTACACTAGCTTTCAGGTCCCGCATATTTTCTCCTAATTTTTCACTTAAACTCTCACGTTGCACGCATACTCGACGATACGGACGCGACAGAGAACGTGGATGGAGATCGGCATATCCATCGTGTCCGTAACACTAATCGGTTATATTTACTTAGTTTTACTCACGTTTTACAACCCACGTCCGCTTGACGGCAGGCGGCTGCGCTCCTTGGAGTACTTGCTGATACGTCTCGACAATATATTGACCAGCGCTTTGCCATTCGAACGAGCGGATTGCGCGTTGGCGCAGCCGTAGCCCCATACCTGGATCCTGGTGATCGGCAGACAACCCATAACGTAGCCGGGCAGCCAGGCTTTCGACATCACCGCGTTTGGCAAACAGACCACTGGCCCCCAGATATTCGCGCGCCACGGGCGTGTCGAACGCCACAGTCGGCAGCGCCATTGCCATATAATTGAGCAATTTACCCGAACCCTCGGTTAAACTCAGCTTGGGCGCCGCGGCTACATGACCAAGCGCAAGATAAGTGGGAGCGTCGGTATAAGGAACTCGCCCTGTAAAGACCACGGATTGTTCAATGCCCAGCGTCTTAGCCTTCTGCCGGTAAAGATCAACGCCAGGGAAACCCATCAATAACAAATAGACGTTTGGCTCGTCCTTTAGGATACGCTGAGTCGCTTCTAACAACAACGTAGTACCTTGATATTCCGCCAATAGACCCAAATAGACAATCACTTTGCTAGCGGTGGGGATACCCAGCCGTTGGCGCAAGGCGGATAGTTCATCTGGGTCAAATTCGCTGGCCGGTTTAAAGACATCGGTATTAACACAGTCGGGCAACACACAAATTTGGTTAGGATTGCAGGCAAAATCTTCAATCAGAATCCGCTCGGCATGCGCCGAACTGGTAAAGACAACGCGCGCCGTTTTGTCGATCCATTGTTCTATCCGGCGCAACGGCTTATAAAAGGTGCTATCACGGCGGAGAAATTTGTGGTCAATCATCTCTTCGGTCAGGCTGCCCTGAAAATCAAAGACCACGGGCACACGAAAGAGGCGCCCTAAGACTAGACCAATCAGCGCACCTTCGTGCAAATGGGCATGGATAATGTCATATTGGTTGCGCGCCAGCAGTTGTAGTGTCTTGAGCCCTAACAAGCCATCGAAAACTACTTTATGGCGGCTAGAGCCGACTTCGTAATGGCTACGCCACGGGATCGGCAAGGTGCGCTGGATGTCAAGACCTGGCACGTCATTGCCATTGCGATAGGTGACAATCGTCACTTGATGACCGAGCTTTTGCAAAATGCGCGCTTCTTCCAAAATGCGCACATGACAGCCGTAATCGGCAAAGAAGCTGGTCGGGGCAATCATTAACACGCGGTAGCTACGTGCAGGTTGTATTGCCGGAGCATCTAACACCGTATTCATTAGGTTATCCTTGGATGAAGACATAACCGGCTATTCTAATCGACAAACAGGCACGCACCAAATTATAGCTATACGCATTTAGAGTCGTCATCAGTTTTGTAGCTATATTGTTCTTCATAATTGATGACAATTCTGTCCGCTACTGACTACTTCTAAACAATGCATTGCGCAATGTTTGGCGGTCTGCGGCAACAATCCAACCGCTCCACCAGATCAGCGATGCATAGAGCAATGCAGCCAATGCCAGGCGTATCCAGAGAGGCCATGGCAGCCCGATGCAGATCAGACCACTTAACGCGCCCGCCAGAAAAATCCAGCCGACTGGGCCCAAGGCGATTGGCATCTGCAACTTTCGCAAGAGATAGAGGCTGCCACCGGCACCCACCACAGCTGCCAGTACGGCCGACCAAGCAGCCCCAGTCGTATGCAATGCAACCGTGAGGATTGGTAGCAATACGATAATTGTCAACACATGCAAGGCCGTTATCAACAAGCTCTGTAACGGGCGCTGTTCGACCATAAAGAGCGTTACAGCATAATTTTCTAGCAAAAAAAATGGTACGCTCCAAATCAAGATTTGAAACACGGGTGCGGTCAACGTTGCGCTGTGGCCGTAGATCAGATCCAAAAGTGTCTGCGCAATCCCAACCCCAAAGATAACTGCTGGGATCAGCGCCAGCAACGTATAGGTAAGGCTAAGATGAGCTAAACGCGTGTATTGGGCATCAGCCTGGTGACGCAGACGGCTTAGCGTAGGATAGAGTGCCTTCCAGAAACTTTGCACCAACTTCAGCGCTACCCTCACCAATTGATAGGCGGCGCTGTAGATGCCAGTCAACGTGGCGTTACCGACCACACTCAACAATAAGATATCCACGCGCTGTAGGAGAACGTCGGCCAGCGACAGACCATAAAAAGGCGCCATCCGTTGCCAGAGCGTTGCCAGGTTAAAGTAGACCGGCACTTGTACGCCAGCCAGCAACCCCGTCCGCCGTACCAGCACCAGCCCAATCCCAGCCGAGATGATCTGTGTAACCACCATCACACCGACCAATTGGGTAACCGCAGTGCCCATCCAAAGTGCAACTACACTCAGTGCCAGGATCAAGGTATTGATGAAGATCTCTACCCCCATCACCAGTTCCATCCGTTCGCCCGCCTGAAAGAAAGTCTGGGTTACGGAAGTGATGGCATAAAAGGGCAACGAAGCACCAACCAATTGCAGGGCAATGGTGGTTTCAGGTGGCCAAGGCAATAGGATGGATAAAAGGACAAGTCCGCCCCAGGTTAATAAGCCAAAAGCGATTTGAACAACCAGGGCAATGCGGAAAAATCCCCGGCGTTGTGTGGGCGCTTGGGCTAAATCCCGCACAAGCAAACTGGGCAACCCCAATTCGCTGATTACCTGGCAAACATTTAAGTAGGCGAGGGCAGTCGTATATTGGCCGAGCGCTTCAAAGCCCAATCTGCGCGCAATCAAGAGGGTCAATACAAAGCTGGTCGCAATCCGCCACAGATTGGAGCCAGCCAATGCGCCCGTATTCACCAAAATACGCCGGCCAGTCGTGTGCGCAGGCGAAGTTGATGGAAGCAAAGGCGTAGATGAGACGGGTTGGATCGACTGATTCATGCCGAAATTGTATCACGCAATCGATGTACAGCGATTTTCTAAATTGCTTTGTGGAGCGAAACAAGCAACCAATTTTTCAAATCGATATTCATGATTAGCCACGGGTACTCACTCGTCCTGTCATAACGAACTTGCGCAATGCAGCGGGACGGTGCAAGCCATGCCGCCAGACAAAGTAAACAAATGCCAACAGGCCACCAATTTCCCAAATCCACAATTCTGGCCGGCGAGTAAATGCCACCCAGTAGGCTTTGCCGATCTCGGTTTGCTCGGAGCCACGTTTGCCCCAAACGTGGAAACGCCACCCACGCAACGGCCAGTAGAAGGTGTCGGGGAAGTACCAAAGCCGGTCGAGCAAGACATGGCCGAGAAACGCCAGCGCATAGACACCGTAGCGAGAAAAACGCCAATCTGTCCCCCCTAATACGCCTAGATGAGCAATAAGGGTATGCGCAAAAAGTACCGCTGACTTGTAGCGCTTGTAAAAATAGGCCCAAGCAAGTGGCTTATCGATCAAATCTGGGCCCATGGCCGCGACGGCCACCCAACGGTAATCAGCATCAGGGGCAATTTTTAGATGCTCTTGTGCCAGGCTCAAGGTCAACCAAGTGTAGGCAACATGGGATTGGGGTAGCAAGAGAGCGCGTCCTTCGCGGTAGAATATTTCAATAGAGACAATCGCAGAGCAAGCGAAAGCCGGTGGCGGATGATACCCGCCACCGGCTTTCGAGGTTAGCTTCGAATCCTACAGCGATCAGCCCTTGGCTGGGCGCTGACGAGTAACAAATGCACAGGCGAAGAGCCCCAAAATCACGAGCAGCACCACCGGCAACGTGCTATTGGCCGAACCAAAGCTGACACCCGTTTGGGGCATCTGATCGGGTGCAGCCGCAACGGCGGGCGCTTCCTCGGTGGCAGGTGGTTCTTCCGCGGCTGGTTCACCTACCAGTGCAGCATCCGCAGGCGGCAAAATGACGCTATCGATCACATGAATCACGCCATTTGAAGCCACAATATCGGCTGTCGTAATCTGGGCATCATTGATCAGCACACTATCACCAGAAAGCGAGAATTGCACCTTATCACCCTGTAGTGTAGTTGCTACCAAGCCGTCGGTAATGTCGGCGGCCATGATCGCACCTGGCACCACATGGTAAAAGAGAACATTCTTTAATGCTTCGGGATCAGCCAAGAGTGCATCCAATGCACCTTCAGGCAAAGCAGCGAAGGCGTCATTGGTGGGCGCAAAGACGGTGTAAGGCCCAGGTCCTTGTAATGCATCGACCAGACCGGCGGCCTGCACAGCAGTCACCAATGTGCTAAAGTCGTCTACTGCCATCGCTGTCGCCACAATATCTTGCACGGGGGCTGCTTCAGTTTCCGTCATGACCTCAGTCTCCGTCATAACCTCAGTTTCCGTCATCGCGGCACTATCAGCAACACCCTCGGTCTCGGTCATGACCTCAGTGTCTGTCATCGCAACACTTTCGGTCATAACTTCAGTCTCAGTCATAACTTCGGTCTCGGTCATGGCAGCACTCTCAACCATACCGGTCGTTTCGGTCATGGTCGTTGTGTCGGTCATGCTCGCAGTATCGGTCATCGTCGCGGTCTCAGTCATGGCAGCCAGCGCGTCCACCACCGCTTGGGGCACGAGCACACTATCGATCACGTGAATCACACCGTTGGATGCCTCTACATCCGGCGTCACGACATTGGCGTCGTTGGCCGTCACATTGCCATCCTGGATGCGAATCCGGATGAATTCACCCTGTTCGCTCTTGATCAGCAATCGATTCGTCATACGGTCCGATGGGATTCGGCTAGATACGACATGATAGAGCAACACTTGCTGTAGCAGATCTGGATCGTCCATCAAGTCGGCGAGCAGATCGGCCGGCAATGCGTCAAATGCAGCATCAGTGGGAGCAAAGACAGTTAGCGGACCTGGGCTTGTAAGCGCACCCACCAAACCGGCAGCTTCAACGGCGCTTAGCAAGGTAGAGAAATCCCCAGCAGCAGTTGCCGTCTCCACAATATCGTCACCAGCTGGCGCGGCTTCTTCGGACGCAACTTCTTCGGTGACGACTTCCGCTTCTGTTACTGCCTCAGTTTCGGTCATCACTTCAGTTTCGGTCATGACTTCAGTCTCTGTCATGGCAACTGTTTCAGTGACGGCAGCCGATGCCTCAGCTGCTTCTTCACTGGCTGCTTCTTCTGGCGCAGGCGGCATAAGCACGGTATCAATGACATGGATCACACCATTGGAGGCCGCGATATCGGTGGCAGTAATCGCAGCATCATTGACTGTAACCGTGTCACCATCGACAGCAAACGTTACAGTATCGCCTTGTAATGTCGCCACTTCCTGACCATCGCTAATATCGGCGGCCAACGTTTCACCGGAGACAACATGATAGAGCAGAATCTCCGCCAAAGCATCCGGATCGGCCAATAAACTATCAAGCGTATCCGCTGGCAAAGCAGCAAAAGCCTCATCGGTAGGGGCAAAAACGGTGAAGGGGCCAGCACCTTTTAATTCATCGGCCAGACCTGCGGCCTGAATCGCAGTAACCAGTGTTGAAAAGCCCTCGGTTGCCATCGCTGTTCCAACCACAGTCAAGACATTGCCTGTAATCTCAAACGGCGGCGTAATTGGCGCTCCATTTAGAATGACAGGGCCATCCGCGCCCGGGAATTCATATTCGCCCACTGTGCCTTCATCCACGTGCAGCATGGCATAGAGGATGTCGGTAAGGCCATCCGCCTCGACATCGACTGCCACATTAGCATTGATGCCTGGTGTCAATGGGCTAAAACCAATCACTGGCCCCGGCGCACCATTCGCGTCAGAATGAATCACAATCCAGCCTGGGCCATTGATCACTGCGCGCGCCACAATAACCTGGCCATCTACAACATCTTGGTCAACGACAAAGACAGTTGGCGTGTATTGGGCAAAAGCACCCGGCGCCATAATAAAGACAAGCACAACTGCAAGAACAATGCTCAGTAATTTAGTGGATTTAGGCATCCCTTGCTCCTCCTCAATAGATCGATTATACAAATTGATGATAAATTGTCGATAAAAAGTGTTATCAGCAACGGCTCTGATAAACTGCGTGTAAAAACGGCTAAGATCATCTACATTGTATAATAGTTCGGGATTTCTAACAATCTCTGCGTTGTCCTTTTCACATATTTGGTGGTCTAATCAATGCTGGAATTGAGACATAGAAAACCGCCGCAAGAATGTACCCTTGCGGCGGTTTTCTATGTCTCAATTCCACTATCACACCTGACCTGAGTCAAATTAGGACTTACGCAGCTACCTGGGAACGCCGGCATCTTGCCGGCCTGCCGCCAGAGATGGCGGCGCTCCGGGTGCGTAAGTCCTAAAATGTTATGCATTTATACTCATCAAGGTATCTAGACTAATTAAAAACGCCCTCGTACATGGCTACGCCTTGTTCTGGGCCAATCGGGACAATAAAAATGTCGACGGTCCCAACAGCTTCATGCTCTACTTTGTAGGTCGCCTGCGGCAGGAGAGGGTCTTGGGGACCTTGAAACAAGACGGAAAACGGGCGCGGTCCTTGCACTGAAGGCTTGGCGCGCTGGCGCCCAACAGCCGCCACCAATTCGTTCACGTCCACCAGTTCCATGTCTAGCACAGCGGCCGCGACATGGACGTGAAACTTCTGCCCCAGATATCCAGAAAACGTGTCTTTTGTCACCATGTTCAACATTCATACTCTCCTCCCGCCTGTTTTGCGGGCTGTAACGTTAAAATATACAAGACAACTATGATATCCATACTTATACCAGATAAATCGGCCCTTGGGTCCCCGTACTGTAGTCCTATATCACTTAAGAACGGATTACAAATTACATTCGTCACAATAAAGTGATAAACAATCGTGGATAAAAGCACTATCCTAGGTCATTGGGGCAGAGACTGATTTCTACCCGTTGCATACTCAAGCAAGAAGCCAGACTATTTTGATAGTCTGGCTTCTGTTCCTAAGGGATTTGCAATTTGATAATGTTCGAGCCCACAAGAATTATCGCTCGCTTCTTCTTAACTTGGTTGCGCGCTGTAAGGTAAGTTCAATCATCTGCTCAGCATCGACGCGATCAGGTTGCATTTCATTTTGGTTAATTTCATGATTGATGTCTGAGTGGGTCGAATGTCGCAACCAAACCAAAAATTCGATATTGCCTGCCGGTCCCGGGGCCGGTGAGACGGTTAAGCCAGCAACAGACAGCGTAAGCTGATGGGCCAGAGCAACGACATCTTGTAATACCCGGCGGTGGATCGATTGATCGCGTACAACACCACCCTTGCCCACATCCTCCTTCGCAGCCTCAAATTGGGGCTTGATCAGGGCAATAATCTGCGCTTGAGCCGTAAGTAGACGCAGCGTTGCCGGCAAGACAAGCGCCAGGCTGATAAAACTGGCATCAATCACGGCTAGATCGGCTAGCGTATTGGCGGGCAAGTGGGTTAGATGACGAATATTGGTGCGTTCAATCGCCACCACGCGCGCATCAATACGCAACTTCCAAGCCAGTTCTCCATAACCTACATCAATAGCATAAACACGCGCCACGCCACGCTGGAGCAGACAGTCGGTAAAACCACCGGTGCTGGCGCCCACATCGACGGCGATCAGACCAGCCACGTCGATCTGAAATTCGTCGAGCGCCGCCGCCAACTTTAGTCCACCGCGGCTAACATAAGGCAGCGAGTTACGCACTCGCAGCTCTGCATCAATTGGCAGACGTTCACCCGCCTTGTCGCGTACAGTATTATTGACCATGACTTCGCCCGCCATAATCAAGCGACGTGCTTGGTCCTGGTTCTCGGCTAACCCACGCGCAACCAACAATAGATCTAAACGTAGTTTTTTGGGAGTAGGAGACGATGATGGCAAGGGATGGTTAGGTTTCAACTAAATTTTGCTAGAAATCGTAAACGTGTCGTAACAAAAAGATGTTGACAGGTGGATGGGATTGCAGTACTATGCGAGTTGAATATTCAATGAACTGAGCATTTGAAGTCTAGCTTGAAGGGTCTTATGTCGTCAACTGTTGCCGTGTCGTCCGATTGGTGGGTTAACCTACGTAGTCTATTCAAGACTATGCGCCCTCATCAATGGACGAAAAATGCCATTATTTTTGCTGGCTTGGTCTTCGACGGTAAGCTGGGCAATTTTGAGCTACTCGGGCAAACATTGCTCGTCGTGCTCTGTTTTTGTCTTGCCTCTAGCAGTGTTTATCTGTTAAATGATCTGGTCGACATCGAAAAAGATCGCTTGCATCCACGCAAGCGCTTACGCCCTTTACCAAGTGGTCAACTGGCTCCGCGCCTGGCAACCGTCACATCGGCGGGTTTAGCCCTCGTTGCGTTAGGGCTGGCGACCTGGCTGAACCCGTGGGTGGGACTGATCACGTTAGCATATCTACTCCAAAACGTTGCCTACAGCTTCTACCTAAAAAATCTGGTTATTATCGATGTAATGGTGCTATCACTCGGTTTTTTGTTACGTGTGATCGCCGGCGTGGTCATTGCCCAAGTCTCACATTTTAGTCCCTGGCTCTACGTTTGCGTAACCCTGCTTTCGCTCTTCCTGGGTTTTGGCAAGCGCCGCCACGAGATATCATTGTTGGAAGAAGGAGCGGCCAAACATCGCTCTAGCTTGCAGCACTATAACCTGCCGTTGCTTGACCAGATCATCGGTATTGTTACCACGAGCACCTTTCTGGCCTATACCTTTTACTGCTTTGAAGCAGAGACTTCACTAGTGCCCGATGGACGTATGCTCCTAACCGCCCCATTCGTCTTCTATTTTATTGTGCGTTACCTCTACCTGATCCACGTTAAAAAACAAGGCGGGGCGCCTGACGAACTCTTGTTGAAGGATCGTCCGCTCTTTATTGATAGCGTCTTATGGGCGCTCGCCGTTGTTGTTTTAATCTATACAAGCAGTGTTTAAAGAGTAACCAGTGACCAGTTGTAGATTTACACTGGTCAACTGATCACTAGTACACTTGGGCGTAAGTAAGACAGTGAATCAGTAGGACAGTAGAACAGTGTTTGTACTGTCTCACTGTCCTACTGATTCACTACTGATTCACTACTGATTCACCGGAGAATAGTATGGTTATTTCCGCCCAAGTG
>JBBRVA010000164.1:0-12041 GCA_038247295.1 Caldilineales bacterium
GGCCACTATTACATCGCACCGGATGGCGACGATGCCAACGATGGTCTTGCACCCAACAGATCCTTTGCCACGATCCAAAAGGCGCTCCACCAAGCCCAGCCCGGTGATACAATCCATTTGGCGCCTGGTGCTTATGCAGAATCCATTAGCACGGAACAAGCAGGGCAGCCCGACGCGCCGATCACGATCATCGGGCCGGCTGCGGCTATTCTGCGCGGTGATGGCGACCACAGCACGGCTTTTTTAATCAAACATGATTATTATACTCTGGTAGGATTTACCATCGACGGTTTACACGGTGACGCGCAACAGCCGAGCGGTTACACCGATAAACTGCTTTATGTGCAAGGCAGTGGGAAGCGTCAAGGTGTGACAGGGCTAAAAGTGTTGCATATGACGCTGATGAATGCCGGCGGCGAATGTCTCCGTCTGCGCTACTTTGCCCAGCACAACGAAGTTGCGTACTCCACCATCTTAAACTGTGGCCGCTTTGACTATCAGTTCGATGATGGTGGCAAAAATGGCGAAGCGATCTACATTGGCACCTCCAGCAGCCAGTGGGAAGATGGCAAAAACCCCACAACCGATCCCGATGCCAGCACGTATAATTGGATTCACCACAATACCATAAACACCCAGGGCAACGAGTGCGTTGATATTAAAGAGGGCGCCCACACCAACGTTATCGAGTATAACACCTGCACCGGCCAGCTCGACCCTGAATCTGGTGGCTTTGATACCCGCGGTGATCGCAATGTCTTCCGCTATAACACAGTCTACGGCAATGTCGGTGCTGGCGTCCGCCTGGGCGGCCACGCGGTCAATGGCATCCAATATGGCGTCAGTAATCAGGTTTACGGCAATCAAATTTATGGCAATAACGCCGGTGGCATCAACATTGCCGAGGGTCCACAAGAGCGTATCTGTGGCAACGTGTTGGACGCCAATGGGGACAAAGCCGTTTTTGGTAGCTTCGGCAAATTTTATGATCCGACGAGTGAATGTGAACGCTAGTACAGCTCGATGTAAAGCAGTGAACAGTGATCAGTACTGACCTCTGCTCACTGTCCACTGTTTCACTGCTTTATCCTCACGGTGTCGGTGCATCCGCCCGCAAGAGACCCTCGCTTTTCAACTCCGACCATAACGCCGCCGGAATCGGATGTTGCAGCAGTTTGACATTGGTCTGGACATGCTCTGGCGCCAGCGCGCCTGGAATGATAGCCGCTACGATCGGATGGGCGAGCAGGAATTGCATGGCCGCGGCAGGCAGTGGCGTCGCGTGGCGCTGGCAGATGGCTTCGATACGACGTGTCTTTTCCAGAATCGCTTCAGAGGCTGGCGAATAGGCAAAACGCGCGCCTGGCACTGCACCCGTGGCTAAAATACCCGAAGCAAAGACGGCGCCAATCACAATTTCGACGCCGCGCTCGGCACAGAGCGGAAACTCTTTATCCAGCACATCCTGGGTCAACAGGTTATAGGGCGAAGCCACGAGAAAGAAGTCCAGATCGACCAAATCTAAAAAGCGCGGCATCATGCCCAGTTCATTGATCCCAGCCCCGATGCCTTTGATCGCCTTACTGCGGCGTAGTTCGTCGAGCGCACGCCAACCGCTGCTGAAGAGTTGGGCCAGATAGGCGCTAACGCGCGCCTCTTTTTGGTGGAACCAAAAGTCGAGATCATGAATCAGCAACAGATCAACCGATGGCAAGCCAAGCCGCTGCAAACTGTCTTCGTACGAGCGCATAATGCCATCGTAGCTATAGTCATATTCAAATTCAAAGGGCAAGCCACCCACCCACTGGCCTTTGTCAAAAGTCGCTAGATCACGGGCGGCGCGAAACACACGGCCAACTTTCGTCGCGATCACAAAATCCTGGCGTGGTTGTTGACGTAGAAAGTGGCCGAGGCGATGTTCCGCTTTGCCATACCCATAGTAGGGCGAGGTGTCATAATAGCGCACGCCCGCATCCCAGGCGGCCTGGAGGGTTTGCTGGGCTTTTTCCTCGCTAATCGCTTCAAATAAGTCGCCAAGCGGGGCGCTGCCAAATCCCAATCGAGTGACCTGCGCCGCCGTGCGGCCAATCTTGCGTTGTTGAATCTCGCTCATTGCTGATGCTCCTTTGCATGAACCCCAGCGCTAACTGGGGCAAGGTAATTTAGCTCAACCGGCCTTCCGGGAAGCTTCGTCGAAGCCACTGGATCGTCGAACAAAGCTTCCCGGAAGGTTTCCTTGTCAACCACCTGAACCCCTGATGAGCCGGTAATTTTAAGCGGAAGAACTATCGTGAAATCACGTAGAGAACAGACGTTTCGTAGACCATGTGCCCGGCACTTGCCGCACCGGGCGAGCCGTAAGACGGTCTAATCACCACGCCGCCACGTGAAGTGCCGGGCACATTGGGGCGCACCAGAAACGCCGCTTTTCTAACGAACCTCACTTATAGTTAGTAACAATGGTATCAGGTTGAGTAAGAGATTGTCAAAGCGGTTTTTTGCCCCGATACTTGGCGCAAATGGAATCCCCATAAAAAAGCTACCAAAAATCTGCGGCGCACACCCAGCCATTTTTTTGCGTTTTGACGAGATCCAGAATTGGCGCTATAATCTCCGCTGCGTAACAACAGTGCATAATCGGTGCGCTAAACCAGTCTGCCCAGTTTTCCACCTGACCCATCAACAACATAGAGCAAAACACATTCTGTTTCCATCGCGTGTCCACGAAACCATTGGAGGAATCTATGTACAAAGCAAATCTGAGCCGTCGAGCGTTTTTACAGTCAATTGGCATGGCGACGGGCGTAACGCTGTTGGCCGCCTGTGCTGCGCCAGCGGCTGCCCCCGCCGGTGAAACCGAGAGCGCCCCAAGCGCCGCCAAATTTGTGATCCAGCATTGGGCACAACAGGCCGAGCCAAGTGACCCCAACCAGGAATTGGCTGAAGGTGCCAAGCCGCGTATCGCCTATCAAACCGTCGCCGACCAATATATGGAGGCGCACCCAGATGTTGAGATTGAATGGTATCGCTTCCCCACTGGTGGCAATCTGGACGAATGGCTGCTGGCACGGATGACGGCGCAGGATGCCCCCGATATCTACTGGGCTAACACCGAAAACCTCTGGCCGCACGTCAACAAGAATTGGGCGCTGGTTTTTGACGATTATATGGACCTGCCCAATCCCTACGTGCAGGGCAATGATGCATGGCGCAATCAATTTGAAGAGATCGCGATCATTTCGCAGACGGGGCCAGATGGCAAGCTCTATGGCGTCAATATGGACGGCGCCGGAGTGCTCACCGTCTACAACAAGGAATCGTTCACCAAAGCCGGCATTGAGGAAATTCCCACCACCTGGAATGAATTTATGGCCGCGTGGCAGAAATTGCTCGACGCTGGCTACATTCCCTACGGCTCGGATCTCTCCCCGGAAACCTGCTGCTTCCCGCACTGGTTCGAGGCCCACGTCTACAACCAACTACTTTGGGATGAGATCTACCAATATGATGATGACGACAACAAGGTGATCACCGCCCGCGAGTTGGCGACCCATGCGCAATTGGGTGATTTCCCCGAATGGGAATCCTATCTGCAATTGGCGCATATGCTCAAAGAGATGGTGCCCTACTTCCCGATTGGCTATGAAGGCACGGTCGATTATCGCCAACTCTTCCGCCAGGGCAAGGTTGCCATGTACATGGAAGGCAACTGGGCGATCAGCGACTTCACCAACTCGCCCCCGCCGTTCGAGATCGATTGGATGGCCTTCCCGGTGATTACGCCGGAGAATTGGCCCAAGGCGCAAAGCAAAGTCGTGCGCATCCAAGGCGCATGGGGCGCGATGCAATATCACGTACCCGGCTACCTCTCCCAGACGGCCAGCGACAAGATCGGCCCGATTATGGATTGGTTAATGTTCTCCAGCAAGCCAGAGAATGTAACCGCGGTCTGTGCCGAAACCAGCCTGGTGCCGCTGACCAAGGGCGCGACCGCTCGCCCCGAACTGGCCCCCTTCAGCCAGCCCTATGATCGCGCTGTGCCCTATCAAAGCTGGGCGACGCTCAGTTCCAGCGCGCTCAATGCCGAGTACAGCAACTGGCAAGCCTACCTGCCCAGCAGCATGTCGGACAGCGAATTCCTCGCCATGGCGCAAAAGTCGTGGGACGAAGAAGTGGCGAAGATTTTGGAATCCAACCCGGATTGGAAGATTTAGGGGATAGGGAAACGGGAAACAGGAAACAGCCGAATCCTGTTTCCCGTTTCCCTATTTTTCACCAGAAGGGAACATTTGTTATGGCCGTTGGGATGAATCGGCGTGATCAACCTTCTTTCGCCAGAACGCTCAAGCGTGTGCGCAAGTATTGGTTCTGTTATGTGATGTTGCTGGGCACCTTCACCCTGCTGATCACCTTTTCTTACTATCCGGCCTTCTCGGCCATCTACCACAGCTTTACAATTTGGGATGGCTTTCGCCCCGAGCAATGGGCCGGCTGGCAGAATTACCGCGAGATTTTTGCCTCGGATATTATCTTTCGCAAAGGTTTTGCCAACATGTTGCTGCTCACCATCTGGCAAGTGGTGCGCTCGGCCACTTTCCCCTTATTGGGCGCGGCGTTGCTCTATCGCATGCGCAACGAAAGGTTGGCCTATTTCTACCGGCTGGTCTTTGTTTTGCCGCTGGTGGTGCCAGGCGTCGTCGCCATTCTGGTCTGGCGTCAACTGTATGAACCCAACTTTGGCCTTTTCAACGCCATCTTGCAATATTTTGAGCTGCCAGCGTCGGCCTGGCTCAATTCGCCCAAAACCGCTTTACCCTCGTTGATGTTTATGGGCTTCCCCTGGATCGACGGCGTCGGCCTCTTGATCTATCTGGCTGGTTTACTAGCCATCCCTACGGAAATTATCGAAGCGGCCAAGATCGACGGCGCTTCCAGTTTGCGGCGCTTCTTCAGTATGGAACTGCCGCTAATCGTGCCACAGATCCGTCTGATTGTAATTCTGAACGTGATCGGTTCATTGCAAGGCTTTGGCTGGCAACTGCTGGTCACGCGCGGCGGTCCCAACAATGCCACCACCGTACCCGCTTGGGAGATGTACCAATCGGCGATGACCGAAGGCCGCTTTGGCGTCGCCAGCGCCGTGGGGGTGGTCCTTTTTCTGATGATTTTCGTCCTAACCATGATCAACCAGGCCTATATTCGCTCCAATGTTGAGTATCAGGCGGATTGATTCGTTTGGCAACCAGTTTAGTAACCCTTCCGGGAAGATGGATAGAACCCAGTGGGTCGTCGAATAAATCTTCCTGGAAGGTGGTTCGACAGGGTGAGCTCTGGTTGAACCGTTTTTAGCCGCCTGGTTACGCCATGCGCGTGGAGATTTCTATGCAATCCAAAACCACTTTACCCAAGAACACCCTACCTATCGCTGAGCAGACGGAAATGGTTCGTCGCCACACCGGCAGCCGTTGGATGACGTGGAACAGTGACTGGCCAATTGCGATTGTGCTGCTGATCTTAGGTTTCTTGACCTTTGTCCCCCTGATCATGCTGCTGGAGCTATCGTTGAAAAGCCAACAACAGATGGCCGATGCGATGTGGCTGCCAACATTGCCACTCTATATCAAGAATTACGCCAAAGCCTGGAATGTGATGCAGCCGTATATGATCAACAGCTTGAGCTTCTCGCTAGGCGCGGTGGTGATCAGCATTATTTGCAGTACGCTTTCTGCCTATGTGTTGGCCCGTTATGATTTTCCGGGCCGCGAATTCTTTTATATGGCCATCTTGGCGCTCTTGATGATCCCGGGCGTGCTCACGCTGATCACTTCCTTTGTGGTCACCGTCAATCTTAAGCTGAACAACACCTATTGGGGGGTCTGGTTGCCATTAGCAGCCGGCGCTCAGGCTTTCCAGATCATCGTTCTGCGTACCTTTTTCGCCTCGCTGCCAGGAGAGCTTTTTGAAGCCGGCCGCATCGATGGCGCCGGCGAATTGACAATGTTGGCGCGCATTGCACTACCACTGGCCAAACCTATCCTCTCCACGCTGATCGTCTTGCAAATTCTGAATGTCTGGAATGAATTCATCTGGCCGATCATGGTGCTTTCTGATCCTGATCGTTACCCGGCCATCCTGGGCATTTTGCGCTTGGGCCAGTTGGTCACCCAGCGCGATCCGGGGGCCATGTACGCCGGCTATGTCATCTCTGGCCTCCCGCTGCTGTTGATGTTTGCTTTTACCAGCCGCAGCTTTATCCGTGGGTTGACCTCGGGTGCGATCAAGATGTAGGTTAACCTGATGGTCCGCCGGTGCGTGGCACTGGCCAAAGCGTGGCTGGATCGACAACCTATGCTTGGCCAGTGCCACGCACCGATGTAAGTTGCGGATAAACACGACTATTTACCATCCAAAGAGGAGGAAAATATGAATGCAGTGGCGGCCCGCGATTGGGAAAGTGGCATTGTCCGCTATCCGGACCCGGCCATAGAGGTGATTGATGCGCGCTTTAAAAAGTATAAGATCGGCAATTCTGCCATTGAGCGGATCTGCACGGGCTACCGGTGGGCCGAGGGCCCGGTCTGGTTTGGCGACGGCGGCTATCTGCTCTGGAGCGATATTCCCAACAATCGCATTATGCGCTGGGACGAGGCGACTGGTGCGACGAGCGTCTTTCGCAGTCCATCCAACTATAGCAACGGCAACACGCGCGACCGCCAGGGCCGTCTGGTCACCTGTGAACATGGCGCGCGCCGCGTCACGCGCACCGAGTATGATGGCAGCATTACGGTGCTGATCGACAGCTACGCGGGCAAGCGCCTCAACGCGCCCAACGATGTTGTCGTCCATTCCGACGGCAGCATCTGGTTTACCGACCCCGGCTACGGTATCCTACTCAACTACGAAGGGGCGCGGTCCGAGTTTGAATTGCCGACTAATGTCTATCGCATCGATCCGCAAAGCGGCCAGGCCACGGTTGTTGCCGGTGATTTTGTGAAGCCCAACGGTCTCTGCTTCTCACCAGACGAATCCAAACTCTACATTGTGGATACGGGCATCTCGCACCAAGAGAACGGCCCGGCGCATATTCGCGTTTTTGATGTGGCCGATGGGCACCTAAGCAATGACAAAATCTTTGTCGACATGACGCCAGGCATGGCTGATGGTATCCGCACCGACTTGGACGGCAACGTTTGGTCCAGCGCGGGCTGGGCAGGCGACGGCTACGACGGTGTCCACTGTTTTGCACCAGACGGGGACCTGATTGGCAAAATTCACCTGCCGGAAATCTGCGCCAATATTTGTTTTGGGGGACGCAAGAAGAATCGACTCTTTATGGCGGGGAGCCAGTCGATCTATGCGGTTTACCTGGAGACGACCGGCGCGCAGTGGCCGTGATTCGTTTCAGAAATCAATTTCCGCCACGACCGCGCGATGATCCGATGCCGCCTGCCCGGCTGGCTCTGGCCAAATTATACAAGATTTTACGGCTGGCGCCAGCGGTTGGCTGGCAAAAATGTAGTCGATGCGGATCGGATGGGCCGCGGGCAGGTGCGTGCGTTGGCCACGAATGCCGAATAACTGATACGTGTCTGTATAGCCCGCCTTCTCCATCTGGGCAATCACCTGTGGACCCTTGGCGCCGGCTTTGAGATTCTGGCCTTTATCAAACTCATCCAAAGCCGCGTAGGCGGCGGGTCGCTCCTCATAATCCCACAAACTGATCGCATTAAAATCACCCATGACAAGGTGGGGACGGTTGCGGTCGCGCCCAAGCCAAGTGCGGGCGGCGCGCAACTGTACCAGGCGCGCCGCTTCGTCCTTGGCATCTAGCCGGGTGACATAAACGGTAAATGTCGTCGCATCCGGCCGCAAAATCCGCGCTTCGAGCAAGCTGCGCGATTCCCTGCCTTCGAGCATCTTTTGTCCGTCTGCTTCCTTCGGCGTCAAATGGTGAGCGGCGCCGGCGATAATCGGCCAGCGGCTGAGGAGGGCATTGCCTTTGACGTTGGCGGGCATCGTATCCTGCGCCGGCCAACGTTGCGCTGGCCCAAAGAGGAGATGCATGCCCAACTGGGCGGCCAAACCGTCCAACGCTGGACCCGCTACATCTACCACACTAGCCGGATGGAAAACTTCATTCAGCCCGACAATATCGGCCTGGGTCGCGGCGATGAGGCTAGCGACGCGTGTAAAATTGGGTTGGTTGTCGCCATCGCGCCAGCCGTGAATATTGTAGGTTAAGACGCGCATAACTGTCGTAATTCCCCAATCTGGCCGCGGTGCTCTGCTTCATGTTGCATCAGGTGATGCAGCACCCAGGCTGGCGTCACATCATATTGATCGGGGAAGTGGCGCACCCGCCGGAACTCTTCCGCGCTCATGTTCTGGAACGCGGTTAGCAGTGCGCGGCGCACAGCTGCTAATCGCGCTAAATGTTCGTCCAGCGGCACGCCCCGCGCCGCCGACAGCAGTTGCGCGTCGTCACGCACGGCGTAGGGAAAGATCGCCTCAATTTCGCTGGGAAAGGCGGCTTCTAAAACTTCAACATACAGCCAATCCGCCTCGATCGCAGCGATGTGGTAGAGTAGCGCACCAATCGTGTTATGGCCACCGGGTGGCGTCCAGTCGAGCGCGGCTGGATCAAGCCCATCCAGCGTCTTTAAGGTGCGACGCCGTGTATCTTCCAACATCCACAGCGCCTGGCCGATCTCTGGTTCATAGCCAGCCAACGCTTCGACAATTAGCTGCTCGATCCTCATTTATTCCCGCTCCTATGACCAAAGGCTTGCAGACGTGTTTGCAAACCGGACATATCTTGGTAGCTGCGCCAGTTTTAAACCGTCGATCCGGCGCGTCCACCGGTATAGCCACGCAGTGCACCGACCACGGCGACGACAATCACCGCAGCTACAACCAACTCGACGGCTACATTTAAGGTCACCGTAGCCAGGATGCCAAAGAAGGATGCGCCTAGGCGTAGCGCAATCGCGCCCACGACAAGAATGGTATTGGTCAGGGTGCCGGCCACGGCCGCACCGATCAAGCCGGCCATCTGATTGCTACGCTGCAACGCGTTCCACACCAGCCACGCCACTGGGCCAATAAAAATACGCGGCAAAATGGAAATGATCGGATCGACAAAAATGGCATTTTGACTGCCCGCCGGCTGCAACGTGGCCAGATAGAGGCTAAACAGACCAAAGGCAAAGCCCACAATTGTGCCCACCACTGGCCCTTCCATAATTGCGCCGATAATGGCCGGGACATGCATAAAGGTGAAGGCAATCACCCCAATGGTAATAAAGCCTAAACTATTGATCGGTCCGGCGGGTTGGATCGGAATTGCCAGCACAATACTGATCGCAATCAGCATGGCCGTAATAACCAGACGCCGCGTGCTAAATCCTTGATCACTCATTTGGGTGGTCTCCTTTTGCAAGTGAGATGGGGTTAAAGTAATGAAGTTGAAATAATAAAATAGTGTAGCAAAAACAGATCTGTTTTACAAACCAGGCAAAAACAAATGAAGCGCTGGCCATGGCGCCAGCCAAATACTCACACAGAGCACAAAGATAAAGATGACCACCAGCCAGTCCCAACGATTGCTTTGTAAGGTAATTAAGCGTGTCCGCTGCTTGCCACCGACATAACAACGAGCCTCCATTGCTACTGCCAATTCCTCGGCGCGGCGAAAAGCATTGACAAACAACGGCACAATCAGCGGCAACAGCGTGCGCGCCAATTGGACGGGACGGCGCAAACTAACGTTGCCAATCTCACCGCAACGACTAGCCTGGGCCTTCATCACCCGTTCTAACTCTTCGGCCAGGGTGGGCACAAAGCGCAGGGCAATCGTATTGATTAAAGCGATCTCTTGCGCTGGCACGCCAAAGCGACGTAAAGGCAGCAGCAACAGTTCAACGCCATAGGTCAATTGAGTAATCGTCGTGCTCAACGTCGTCAGGCTGATCAAAAGGAGCAAACAGAGCAAACGTGTCAAGCTCAATGCGAGCGATTGGACGGCCAGTCGAGTCACTCGCAGCCATGACCATTGAAAATAGATCTGTCCTGCCGGCTCTTGCCATCCCAAAAAGAGCAGTGCCAAGAGAAGAAAAAAAGCCAACAAGGGCAAGCTGGCCGTAAACGTGCGTAAAACATAGCGTAATGGCAGGCGCGCGACGCGGGTCAGAATTAGCAGCAGGGCGAGTAAACAGAAGGCGGCGATCAGAGAGCGCGCGGCCGTTACCGTCAATAACAAAAAGAAAGTAGCCAGGATTTTGGTGCGCGGGTCCAGGCGGTGGATCACCGAGCCGGTGGGAAAATATTGCCCAATCGGAATATTGCGCGACAGCTCAAAGTTAATCATCGCAGATCTCGCGCCGCCGGAATGCCATGTAATGTTTCTGCTGCCCGCACAGCCCGTACAATGGCCTGCCCCACCACATCTGCCGCCACCGCGCCGACCAGCCCGGCATCACCGGTTTTATCACCCCGCGAGAGCGCAAAGACAATATCGCCATCGATCATCGTATGCACCGGGCGGATCGTGCGCGCCAGGCCGTCGTGTGCCATCTGCGCGACTTTGGTGGCGCCGGTCTTACTCAATGCGACGTTGGTGGCGACGACGGCCAAGGTTGTGTTGCCGCCCCACTGCGCTTTGTCGTGTAAAGTTTGACCAAGCGTACTTTCAACAAACTGCATCGAATTAGCAAAGCCGCCAATCAGGGGCCGCCGTGCCCCAGCAATAATCGCTTGCGTCGCCGGTTCGATCACATCGCCGGCGGCATTGACGACCGCCAGGGCGGCGATCACAATCCCGCGCCCAATTTGTTTGCTTGCCGTGCCTAAACCGCCTTTGGTTGCTTGTTTAAAACCCAACAGTTTGCCAACAGTCGCGCCGGTGCCGGCGCCAACATTGCCCTCGGCGACGGGGCCTGCGCTGGCGGCAACGCAGGCTGCATAGCCGGCGGCAGCATCCGGCCGCACATCAGCGCGCCCCAGAGGCAGATCGAAGAGGATGGCGGCGGGCACAATTGGCACCTTGGCGATGCCCACGTTGTAGCCGTGGCCTTGTTCTTCTAGCCAGCGCATCACGCCATCCGCGGCGGCCAAGCCAAAAGCGCTGCCTCCGCCCAAGAGGATGGCGTGGACCTTCTCTACCATGCAGACGGGGTCGAGCAGGGCCAATTCGCGTGTGCCGGGCGCGCCGCCGCGTACATCCACGCCGGCGGTCGCACCTTCTGGGCAGAGGATGACGGTGCAGCCAGTGCCAGCGTCGAGATTGGTCCAGTGGCCGACGGTAAGGCCGGGGATATCGGTAAGGGCGTTATGCATAATAGGAAAACAGAATTAGGAATTAGGAAAACAGCGGGGTTGTTGTGCCCCTTGTGTAAAGCGATATAACCATCTTCCCACAGAATCAGCTTGCGTTTCAAACATATGAGTACCTAATCCCGTTTTCCTAAATACCGCAACGCCGCCAATACATACATCCTTGCTGCCGTCTTGATCTCTTCAACACTGACCCATTCGTCAATATGATGGGGAATCTGAATATCGCCCGGTCCACAGGTCACAATCGGAATCCCTTTGTAGGTATTCAGAATCGTGCCATCAGTCGAACCCGGCACGCCGCCATAAATCGGCGTTTGGCCGGTCAGATCGGCAAAAGCTGAGGCTAGCGTCGTGACGACTGGGTGATCCGGGTCGGTGCTGGTGGGGTGGCGCACTTCGGTCACATTGATCGTGTAGCGCAGACGTGCATCCACACTGATTGCGATCTGGAGCAGCGCTTCCAGGCGCGCAGCCAGCGCATCGGGATCCTGGCCGGGGATAAGGCGACAATCGAGCACCATCTCGGTGGCGCCGGGCATCACGTTGTTTTGGGGCTCGCCATGGTGGCGTGGCGGCGAAAGCAAAATGGTCGGCGTAATGCTTGGTTGGCCGAGAAATGGATGGCGGCCGTGCTGCGCGATTTCGGTTGCTTCCAAGTCGCGCACAATCTGCAAAAAATGGGCCATCGGATAGGCACTGTTGACGCC
>JBBRVA010000165.1:0-11878 GCA_038247295.1 Caldilineales bacterium
GGATCGGCTGAATAGCTATGTAAATGATCCCTGCCGCCATCGCGGATAAACCTGCCCAACGGATGAGATTCGAGGTTGTTATCTTCATTTTGTTCTCCTTGATTGCGGTCTGTCTGTTGATATTCATGGGTTTGTCTCCTTTGTCGAATGATTGTGATCTATCTGTTTCGCTCATGCTGTGCCTCGTGCATTGTCTTCCTATAGATGAAGCTCTTCGTTGCCTTCGTTCCTTGCTTCGACCACAATATACCAATCAATGTGGGGAGGTGTCTTCCCCACATGTGGGGATTGATGTGATGATTGATGTGGGGATAGGTGAGGAGGTACCTCAATGGTTAATGATTAATCATTAACCGTTAACCATTAACCATTGATTTAAACCCTACGTGGATGACTGTTCGGGCAATGCTTCTGCGTGGTTTACGATCATTCGGCATGCATACGATTAGGTCGCTGCAAGCGCCCGTTTTTTCCACTGTTCAACGTTGACACCTTTAATCAACAGCCACAAAGGCAAGGCAATTTCAAGCGTCGAAAGCAAACCAATGGAGGTGAATACCGCTTTGGATTGGGGAAAAAGCAGATTGCCAAAACTTTGGGTAAAATAGCATAGCGCAGCAATGATCAACAAGCCGCCCACCCACTTGGGCAGGTAGCCCGACTTATAAACCAAATAACCAAGCACCAAGAGATGAAGCGCAAAGGCTACTCCCCAAATCAGCACTACAGCTTCATGGGCATTGAGAAAGAGCAACACCAGCGCATGTAATTGGTCGGATGAAAATACCGCCAAGTACCCAGCACCACTTAAAAGCAGCAGCACAAAGAAATGATTGAGCAGATTAATACCCTGGATCACGGTCATAGCCAGTCGGGCAAACGCCGTCACCAGTGAAAGGGTTTTGCTGACCGGTTTCAGCAATATATAGAAGAGTTTAGTCAGAATAAGGATTTGCTAAAATGAGCAATTTGTGCATCACCAATTTTATAACTAAGCCAGACGATTGCATCATCTGGCTGAAAAATCCAGGCTTCAATCATCTGCGGTTTGCTTTATTTTGGATGCAAAACTGCTTAATCAGATGAATGCACAAGTTGGCAAAAATGTCAAATGCTTATTGTGACTAAACTCTAGAGTAATGCGCACAACCCGATTTCAATTAAAAAGACAATGGCGTCGCTAACGATACCGAGGCGGAATAGCCCCGCAGAAGCCGTGATCTGATTGGCGGTTGTTGCGGCATCGCCGGGTACAATCAGCGTGGCGGGAAGATAGATCATGCTAAAGGGTGCGATGACAGCCATGATTAGGATCAGAACCGCGCTGGTTTTTGCGGTCTTTTGGATTGAATTCATTTTTGTACTCCCTTTTTCTGAACGAACCTGATGAATTTCATTGATTCGACATTACTTTGTTTACCAAACGACGGGGGTGAAGGGTAAGGAAGGTGCGGGCCATTGCCCAGCCAAGGCTAAGGGCAGTCAGCGTGACGATCACGAAAAACACATCGGGCGCGAACAGGGCAATCGTTGCCATAGGCGTATGGAACTGGGCCGGTACTAGGATCCAGGCAAGGCCCAACGGACAAACATCGATGACCAGAGGCAGGTAGAGGCGCCAGAAACGATTGCTGCCGTGCGGGGGAAGCTCACCGCGCTGGCGCCAACGTCTGATGGAAAAATAAGACCCTACGATCCAAAGGATAGGCATGAGCAGCGCAGCCAGCAGCATGATCTGCGGGATGATGGTACCTGGTGGATTGGTGCTTGCGGTTAGGCGCTTTCCGAGCAGGATGGCGGCGACACCTTCAATGGGAATATTGATCGCGGCGTTGTTATAGGCTTTACTGACGTTGATCAAGATGACAATCCCGATGTGCTGGTCAGGGAGCAGCAACAGGTTGGCGTGGAAATTGCTGACATCCCCGTTGTGCCAGATTTCGGTTGACCCTGGATCACCCTGGATCACCCAGCCCATGCCATACGAACTCAAAGGACTCATCTTGGCGCCAGGCGTGTGGAGGGTAGCAATGCCCTGCGGGGATAAGAGTTGGTGATTGCCATAAACACCGCCGTTCAACTGGGCCGTTAAATAGTGAGTCATGTCTTCCGCCGATGAAATCAGAAAACCCGATGGGGTCGTTCGGCGCGGGCAAGGAGCAACGAAGGCGACCGGCCAAAATAGCCAGTTGCGATAGCCGGTGGCAAGGTCTACTGCCGCGGGATCGGAAAGTGCAGCGGCACTGTGGTTCATCTGGAGCGGGGCAAAGATCGCCGAATGGACATATTCCTCGTATGACTTCCCGGATACGGTCTGGACGATTAGACCCAGGATGTCGTAATTTTCGTTGGCGTATTCGTAGCCTTGGCCGGCTGGCTGGCTGAGTTGCACGTTGGAGAGCGCTCGAACGCCGTTTTCGAGCGCCATGCTACTCTGGTCGTTATCCGCGATGCCCTGGCGGCCTTCGTAGGTCGGTAGTCCACTGTTTTGATGTAACAAGTTGCGCACGGTGATTTGAGCGGATGCCGCGGCGTCGCCGGTGCGAAACCAGGGTAGATAGGTTGTGACGGGTGCATCCAGGTCGATCTGCCCAGCCTCAACTAGTTGCATAACGGCCAGCGCAGTGAAGGATTTAGAGGTTGAACCGAGAATGAAGGGGGTCTGCGCGGTCACGGCCCGCCCATCCGGCCCGGCGAACCCATAGCCCTTGAGATAGACCACCTGGTCGCCATAGATCACGCCCAATGCTAGACCAGGAATGCTGGCCGTCTGCATTCTGGCCTGAATATAGGCATCAATTCGATCTTTATCAATCTGCTGGAGCGGAACGCGTTGGGCAGACGCAGCATGAACAGGCAACGCAGTAAACAATCCGCAGCTAAGGATCAGGATGGCTAGAAGTGCGAAGGTTCTTTTCATATGGGACATTTTTGCCTCTCAATTACGCTATGATGTGAGGTAGTTTCCTACCTCACATCGGGTATGAGTGTGGGGGGTATGATTATGGCTAGGAGCGAATTTTAACCGCACACGAACAGCTTTCGGGATCGAGTTGACAGGTGCAGACGACCTGATCAACACAACGCCAGCACGGGCTGAGTCCATCCGCAATCAGCGCGACACCCAGCAGCGTTGCGCCGATCCGCGCCCGTTCTGGATTGCCAACCGGAATCAGTCCGAGAGTGTTATCCCGTTGGAACGAAAGCTGCCCTACTGCTTGGAAGCCCGCCTTTTGCATTCCTGCGCCCGATGGCAGATTCTCCGGGGCATGGATAATCCAGAAGTGCTCCGCCTGTTCCGCCTGCACAATCGCTTGCAATAGACGCGGATACAGCCCTCTGCCTTGCCACTCCGCTAAGGTGGCAAAATCCCACAAGTAGCGACTCTCTGCGGCTATCGGAAACGCGAGTTTTAGCTCTCCGATCGAGGCTTCTCGTGTCGCTACCCAACCATAGGTCACTGCCGTTTCGTCCATATAGCCCACATACGGAAGATGTCCGGCACGCCGCCGTTGCTCTACTTCTGCCACAGGGATATGATTGAGTGTTGCCAGTTGTGCGTCATCTGCTGCCAGCCGCACATGAAAGTTCGATAAAGGGGTTAAATCCAGCAATGGGTCAGAAGCCCACCATGTTGCCAGTGCCATTTGTTTACCTCATTCCTTTTTTAGACATGGTTCAAAACGAGACAGTCACGTTTTGAACCATGCCCTTTTTGCCTTCCATGATCCAACGTTCTAGAGTCGTTTATCGAAGCTGCGACACCATCTTCACAATCGCTGCAACTGCCGCCTCGGGCTGTTCAATCATGATGGGGTGACCGCTCTGGTCGGCAAAGAGCTGCTGGCTGTCAGTCGATAACTGGAGTAGGCCGGTCTGTGCGATGGTGTGTTTAGCATCCTGATCTTTACCGCGCGACAGAACGATTAAGGGCAATGCGCCCAACGAGGTCACAGCCCTGGCCTGCGCCCCTCCTTCGGACATTCCCATTCCTTCGTCCATGAAGGTTTGGACGCTACGAGGAGCCACCGCGAAAGCTGTATAGGCTTGCTTATCCCCATCCGGCAGGTTTTCGACTGCGCCAAGAGGATCCGCCAGCAGGCGCACCAGGCCGATACGGGCCAGCAACGATGGAAGGGATATTCCACCGGATTTCGGAGCTGGCTGAGGAGTGGCGACATTCGAAGTGGGCAGGTCTTGCGAGTCAATCAGCACCAACCCGGAGACTTCGGCCGGATAATCATGAGCGTACACAATCACGGTAAACCCACCCATCGAATGGCCCACCAGCACATACGGGCCGGGTTCATTGGCTTTTGTCAGCAGAGTATGCAGCTCTTTAGCATATTCCCGGGCAGTCCGCGGCTGGGGACTGACCTCGCTCCACCCCATCCCGGCTCGATCGTAAGTGCAGACGCGCGTGGTCTTGGCGACTTCGGGCTGCACCCAACCCCATGCAGCAGACATATCCCCCCAGCCAGATTCGATCACTACGGTGGGACTGCCATTGCCTGTACAGTTGATATGTAAGCGATAGCCGCCCACATCTACCATTTGACCTGGAGGCGGATAGGCTTTCGCGTCAGCCGCTTCTGCCATAGGCTCGTAAATGGTTCCGGCCAAAACCAACCCCACTACCAAAACTGCAACCCAGCCTAGCCAGCGTAACCATCGGCGGCCTCGACGTTTTGGCATACCCACCGCTTCTGTTTGTGTTTGATTACTTTGCGTTTGATTACTCATTGAAACTCCTTTTTGGTCGATGACGACCTGCTGCAAAATTTGGGAACAGATGAATCTCTCGATATGGCAGTCTGATAATGGGTCAACACTTCTGTGTAAGCTCTACAACAGCGACCAGAGTCAACGCCAGGTCGCGTGCTTTGTCGATCAAACCATAGAGCGCAGTCTGATCGCGAACCGATCCCGCAAGTATGGTATTGCCATCGGCGTCGTGTGTGATCGTCAAGCCATCGAACCAGGCCGACCAACTGGCATCGAGATAACCCTTGACTGTAATTTGATAATGTAGTGCCATTGTCCCCTCCACCATATCTACGGACGGCTTAGCGTATGTCCGAATTCAACGATAGGCACAGCATAGCGGACGCAAGGGTGGAGCCGCATCCAACGAAAGGTGGGGGCGATAACCACCACATCTGGCTGTGCTGCTTGCATGTGTGTGCTCCTTGTGCTACTGCTTCCTACGTTTCTTGGGCGTTAGGATGGGCGTGCCAATCTACCGCCAACGGCAACGCTTTGTTAGGTTTGGTTTGCCACCGTGATGACGACTTTTCCCTTGGCATGGCCTGCTTCAAGATAGCGGATCGCGTCGGCAACGGCCTGCAATGGGAAGCAGCGATCAATCACGGGTGTCACTTTGCCGGCTTCAAGCAGCTCTTTCACAAAAATCAAATCCTTTTGGTTGGGACTCGCCAGAAGGTTACCCATTTTCTGACCGCCCTTCTTGGAGCGCCAGGGGCCTTGGAGCATGGCTTCGAACATTTGCGCCGTGGCACCGCCGGTCATCACATAAATACCCTGGGGGCTTAAGGCCCGCTGATACGCGGCAAGCGGCTGATAGCCGTTCGCCGCCAGAATCAGGTCGTAACGCTGCCCATTTTGGGTAAAGTCTTCTTTGGTGTAATCAATCACATGGTCGGCCCCAAGCGAGCGCATCAATTCCATTTTGCTTGTGCTGCACACCGCGGTGACTTCGGCGCCCAATGCTTTGGCAATCTGCACCGCAAAGGTCCCCACGCCGCCGGACGCCCCATTGATCAGCACCTTCTGCCCTGGCTGAATTTGGCCGGCGCGCAGACCCTGGAGGGCGGTGACGGCCGACACTGGTACGGTGGCGGCTTGCTCGAAGGTCAAGTTGGTAGGTTTCAGCGCTAATGCATCTTCAGAAGCCACTACATACTCGGCAAAAGCGCCAAAGCCACATCTGGATAAGTCCCCGAATACCTCATCGCCGGGCTTAAACTGCGTTACGTTGCGGCCCACCGCTTCAACCCGCCCTGCCACAGCGGCGCCGAGGATCTTGTATTTGGGTGTTAGCAACCCAGACATGAAGCGAACCAAGAACGGGTCAGCGCGTAGCAGATGCCAGTCACCCGCAGCGGCGGATGCTGCAACCACTTTGACCAGGACTTGATCATCCTGCGGGACCGGCTTTTGTACTTCTTCCAGTTTCAGCACATCGGGTGAACCATAGGTGTGATAGACCATCGCTTGCATAAGATTTTCTCCTGAGATTTTTCGGATTCGGTTATTTTCAGATTGGGTTACATGAACAGCTTATAGTGCAAGCCACCAACTTGCACTATAAGCTGTGCGAAGTTTATTTGCGTTCTCTATTAGGCAGTTTCAAGCAAACGTTTTTTCCATTGTTCGACGTTGACCCCTTAATCAACTGGCATCGAGATAGCCCTTGACTGTAATTTGATAATGTAGTGCCATTGTTCTTTCCTCCATGCTTACCGTATATTCGAATTAACGATAGGCACAGCATAGCGGACGCGGGGGTGGAGCCGCATCCAGCTAAAGGTGGGTTGGTGGGTGGATTTTTCCGTTCGAGCGGCGTTGGGGCTAAATCAGTTGCAGGGCGCGGGCGCGCGCGAGCGCCTGGGTGCGGCTGGTGACTTGCAACTTACCAAAAATACTATTGGTGTGAGTCTTAACGGTGCTGAGGGCGATCACCAGGGTCTGCGCGACCTCGGCGTTGGATTTGCCCACGGCAATCAGGCGGAGTACCTCCAACTCACGCTGGCTGAGTGGCTCAACCAAAGGCGGAACGTGGCCTGCTGAAGGAAGATTTGCCGATGCAATGTTGCGCGTTCTAGGTTCTGCCTTCAGCGTTGCCGGGAAGGCAGCCAGGAGTCGGGTGAGGTAGTCCGGAGCGATCCCGCCTGCGGCGGCGGCGTGCAGTATGGTCAGCATCGGCGTTCCCTCATCCACAAAACGGCGGATATAGCCTTCCGGCGCGGCGAGCGTTAGCGCGTGGGTGAGCGTTGCCATCGCTTCACTACGCGTCTCCTGCGCCCACTGCCCCAGCGCACGCACGATCAAGATGTCCAGCACACTCCCCATCCGCCCCTTCGCCGTGGCGTCTGCCAGCAGCCGCGCCAGCAGGTCGAGCGCTTGCTGGTGTAAGGAGCGATCCGACCCGTTGCCTGCCTGGGCAATCCAGACCCGCGCCAGGATCAGATATTCCGTTTCGTGCGGGAAGCTAAGAGCATCGGCAACGTTCAAACGGCTTGCATCCGCCCAGGCGACGGCCGCCGCCTGGGCGCCCTGCGCTAGCGCGATCTTTGCCTGCACGGCTACCCCACGCGCCACCAGGTGCGCGACAAAGCCGCGCCGCCGCGCCAGATCCAGGTAGGTTTGCAGCGTCAAAGCGGCCGTGGTGTGCTCCCCGCGGGCGCGTTGCAGACGCGCCAGGGTCAGATAGCCGAGCGTCACATCCTCGGCGTCCACCACCAGCCGGCCCATCAACTGTTCCATGGCTTGGGCCAGGTACCGCTCAGCCGCGTCCAGATCATTCCACTCGTACAGCAGATCAGCCATGCCAACGTAATAGGCTGGGCCTTCGAGCAGCAGTGGCTGGTCGGGGCTGGCTGCGATCTGGGCCATCTCGCGATAGGTAGCCGCCGCGGCGTGGAGCCGACCTTGCAGCACCTGCAAGCGGGCCAGGTTGGTGATCGCAGCCAACCTCCCCAACAAGTTATCCGCGGCCTGGAACGGCGCGATCAGCGCGTCGGCGCGCTGGTCCGCCGCCTCCGTTACATCGCCGCTCACGCGGAAGGCGCGCGCGACATGCAACAGGGCAATCGTCCGGGCAATCGCCTCGGTCTCCGGCAGCACGCGCAGCACTTGCTGCCCATAGGCGACACAGCCCGCAAGGTCGCCGGTGTAGCGGGCAATATTGGCCCGGATCGCGGCGGCGCGGCCCTGGATCAGGTGTACCTGATCAGTCGGCGTGTCGTGCTGGATACAGTGTTCGGCATCCTGCACACGGGCCTCGGCGGCTGCCATTTGATTCGTGAATAGCAGCGCAAGGGCATGGATGATGCAGAGCATGGGGCGGGCACGAATCAGCGCATCCGAGCGCGCGCTCAGCCAGCGCAACACGGTATACACCTGCCCGCCGACGATGATGCGCAGGCCGTGCTGCTCGATCAGGTGGGCCACCCGTTCGCCATCCGCTGCCGTCAACGCGTGCTGCACCGCTTCGTCAATCAACCCTTGCCGCTCGTACCATAAGCTGGCAGTGCCGTGCAAGCTGGCTACCGCATCCGCAGACATGCCATTCTTTAGCCGCTGCCGCAGCACCTCCGCAAACAGATGATGGTAGCGATACCAGTGGCGCTCATCGTCCAGCGGCACGACAAACAAATTGGCGCGTTCTAAATCTTCCAGCAGCAGTTGGCTGGCGGTCGTGTGGCTTGCGCCTGAGTTGTCTACAACTAGCCCCAACACGGCATCACACAGCGAGCCGCACATGCGGTCGAGGATGGCCGTATGGAGCAAGAAGGTCTGGATGTGGGCCGGCTGGGACGCGAATACCTCGGCCGCTAGATAATCCACAATATAGCGGTTGCTGCCGCTAAAGGTACGGATGAAGGCGCTGCGCTCGCGGTGATCGCGCATCGCCAGCGCTGCGAGTTGCAGCCCGGCGATCCAGCCTTCGGTGCGCGCCTCCAATGCGGCTACGTCAGCGGTGGTGAGCGCCAAGCCCATCACTTGATTGAGAAAGGTGGCGACTTCAGCGGGCGTGAAACGCAGATCGTTCGCATGCAATTCGGTCATGGCCCCACGGGCGCGCAGGCGCGCCAGGGGCAGTGCTGGATCGGCGCGCGTCAAGATGACCAGATGCAGATTGGGCGGCAGATAGTCGAGCAGCCACGCCAGCGTGTTATGAATGTCTGGTGCCGTGATCACGTGATAGTCATCTAGCGCCAGGGCAACATCACGCCCCGGCGCGCCGGCAACGGACGCGCTGAACGCATTCAGTACACTGGTCAGGATGCGTTCAATGGGCGGCGGCGGCGGGGCTTGAAGCAGTGCAAGCGCCGGCGCGCCGACCCCAGGGGCGAGGGTGTCGAGGGCGGCGATCACATAGCTCCAGAAGCGTAACGGGTCATTATCCGCACTATCGAGCGCCACCCAGGCAAACGGCAACGCGCCACCCGCCACTGTCGTGCGCCACGCGCTCAGCAGCGTTGTCTTGCCGAAACCGGCCGGCGCGGCAATCAGGGTCAATTTGTCGAGCAGGCCAGTCTGGACGCGCTCGAGCAGGCGCGGCCGGGCCACCAGATTGGCGCGGGCGGGCGGGACAAACAATTTGGTGGCGAGCAGGTTGGCGAGCGGTCGGTCTGGCGGTAACGCAACCACCTGCGCAGGCAGTGGGGCTACGGGTGGCGCAACCTTCGCCAGCGTCGCCGCCGCACGGGTGAGTTGGTCGAGCGTGAGATCCGGCGATTTACCGAGATAGGCCCGGTGCAGGACGCCGTGGTCTGTGCGATAGGCTTTCCAATACCAGGTGCCCCGGGCCCGCCGCTCCTTGCGCGCCGTGAAATGCCCGGACGGACTGGTAAACACGAACGCCGTTGCGGTCTCCAGCCAGGCAAACCAGGCGTCCGTGCCCACCGCGATTGGGTTGGTGTCGTTTGCCGCGATCACCAACGTGCTACCCTCCACCCGTGCCGTCGTGCGCGCCATGCTCGTAAGCCTCCGCCTGTTGGTGATTGTTGGGGATCTGCTACGGCTACTATAGTGCGGGTTGGGGATGTATGCAAGGTTCAGTCCAAACGTTTACGCAAACTGGGAACTGACAGGCATATAGGGCTGCGCCACCACACGCGGTTTTTAAAGAAAAACGCTTTCCTGTGAATAGTGCAAAAGCTAACGCTAGAGCGCGCGCACACAGTAACTAGAAAGCAAGCCTTCTGCGCCCATTTGTGCCTCACGGATTTTTCATGTTCTTTTCAAAAAACGCGATGACGCTGGCATTCATATTCGTATGGAAGGCTTTCCTATCGAATTGCCCCTGATCCGAGCATATTTCAGGGGGTGCCAGCAGGCCGCAGGGGGTGAGAAACGAGAAATGGCCAGCACCGGCGACCGCATGGAACTCAACCCTGGCACCAAGTGCTGCGCGCACCAGCTTGGTATTTGTAGCATACGGAACGTTGCTATCGTTGTCGGCGCCCCAAAGCTGAATTGGCACGCGTACATTGTCGAGCCCATTCGGAACCATGGTGAATCCCAAGCCGGGTGCCGCCACGACCGCCGCCTTGATTCTCAAGTCGGGCAAAAAAGCAGCTCCCATCGTCGGCGTGTCGGTCTTCAGGTAAGGAGATTTGACGTAACGTAGCAAATCGCAAACAGACTCGGGCGACGCGGCACAATGTTTCGCTACCATGCGCAGGTCCGGCTGCGCGCCGACAGCGGTCAATACCGTGAATCCGCCCGCAGAGAATCCAAAAGCACCGATCCGTTCCGGGTTGATGCGGTCATGACCTTGCCAATGCTTGAGCATATAGTCGACGGTCGCGTGAAGTTCGCTGGTACGCCCACGTAACCAAGACACTGAACCAACCGCGCTTTGTTCAGCATAGTTATCACCGGTGTGCATGGGCGCGGCGACGATATAGCCGGCGTTGGCCAGGGCAAGGGCCAAGTCAGCGTGGCTGGCAGGCCCGCCGCCGTTGCCGTGCGAGATCACGACGAGCGGCAAATCGCGTCCTGAAATGGGGGCGTTGCGCGCCACATCCATCAACACGACGCTCAACAACGTCGTCGGCCAGGGTTGGGCTTGCGTTGGATACCATACGCCGACTGCGAAGCGTTGTCCATCCGCGTCAGTCGTCTGATTGATCTGGAAACCAACGGGGCATTCAGTGCGTAACGCGGTCAACATCGCGTAGCCCACAAGTCCGCAGACTAAGATAACAATCACAATGAAGATCCGACGAAACCATTTCATTATTTTTCCTCTTATCACAGGTTTGACAATTGACGCATCTACCTGCTTGGATTGACACGATTGACCGAGCGCAATGGCGATTCCCCAATCGCGCCTTTTTTGAGCAATCCATGCAACGCGGCATGATCGACCACCGGGCCAGTCAAAAGTGGATTGCCGTTGTTTTCCAGCGTGATGGTCACTTCTCCGAACCAGTCTGTCCAGTGATGACTCAGATGGCCCTTGATCCTGATTTCATCGACCATTGGTTGATCTGCATCATGTTTTCTCCTCTATTTGAACGATAAGTTTGTCTTGGATGTCACGAATTTGTTGGACCCGGCTATGGTACAAGTGGTTCTGCTACCAGATGGCTGGTTGTTGTAGCTAGTGAAGCGATTGCCGATGGATTGAACCCTTTCGCAATGAGCCAGACGCCCAGCGACAACTCCCACAGCGCGATCGGAAGTGCGGTGATCGCCGCCAACGTCGAGACCCGCTCGATGAGCCGAACACCGTGGCGGCGTGGGCAGCGGCAGCGTGCGGTCAGCTGCGCTTCACCGGTCACAGTGGCTCATGGCACTAGTCAGCGAGATGGGTTGCGAAACGTTGCTAAGCCCGTTGATGCCGCCGCGCCACAACAATCCGCCCATAATGCGTTTCTGGCGCACGGCCTGAACCATAAAATAGCTGCCCAAGCCAAGCCCCAACACAACCGCAATCACGCTGGCTTCGATCCCAAACGCGCCACCGGTCAGCCATGGATTGCCCTGAATGAGCGGTCTAAACAGGCTGTCGGTCGGCGCTCCGTTACCCGAGACAGCCACGCCGAAAATCGTACCCTGAAGAAAATTCCAGGCCGTGTGCAACCCCATGGCAACCCACAAACTGCGCGTTGCCATATAGACC
>JBBRVA010000166.1:0-11795 GCA_038247295.1 Caldilineales bacterium
ACCAGTGATCCTACCTTGTGGGTCAGCGCGCTGATCTTCTTGCTTAGGGCGTCGATGTCACTTTTGCTCGGCACGTTCAAGCGATTCAGAATTACTTCTACGCTCTCTTCCAACGCCATACCAGCTTTATTGACAGCATTGCGACGGGCCTCGGCAACGACTTTTTCGCGCTCGTTGCTGCGGGTGCGCAACTCATCAATCAACTTTTGTGCATCAACCTCGGCCATCTCGCCGCGTTCCACCAGCTTATCGACGAAGCCATTCGCTTCATCCATTGTCATCGCCACTGCGCCCAGGCTGGCCAACAGTGCTTTACGTGCCATCAGATATAAATTCGCACTCTGGACAATCATTTCATTGCGCACATCAATCGCAACTTCGCGCACTTGCTCCTGAACAGTTTTTTGCTCATCGTGCTTCGCCATGCTCCATCTCCTCTTCAATCGATTTGCACTGCCCCTCTAGCCTTTTAAGCGCATAGACCTAACCAGCCAAGCACTAACGCTTGGTTATCTGTGTAACGCTAAGGAAGAGCGATTCCGGTTCAGCTTCATTGTAAAGAGGTGAACTTCTGGTAGAATTCTGGTTGAATATTGAACCTGATACCATCACTCAGCAAAACTGCGGATAAAATGTCAGGGAGCCGAGACCAATGGGCGTAATTGTTCAAGCGTGCTGGGGCCGATTCCCGGCACCTTATCCAATTCATCTACGGTGGCATAGGGTCGGTTGGCCATGATTGCTGCGGCTTTGCTGGGACCAATACTGGGCAGACTTTCCAATTCGGCCGCTGTAGCCGTGTTAAGATTGATTTGTCCACCTGGAGCACCGCTTGCCTCAGTGCCAGGCGCGACCGCAGGCGAAGCTGGGGCGCCGGAGATGCCCACCGGCGGCTGGGGGGCGCTCACTTCTACGGCCACCGCCGGAATCTCTGGCACATGCACCTGTGCACCGTCCCACAACTTCTCGGCTTGGTTGATCAAGGCAACATTAGCAACAATTGTCATACCACCAGCGCTGATGATTGCATCGCCAACTCTGGCCGCGGCAGGCAAATTGTAAAGCCCTGGCTGCTGCACTGCGCCGCTCACAAAAACTGTGATTGGCGCTGGCGTGGCGGTGGGTGGGGGTGGCAAGGTAGCTGCAGCGGTAGGGGGCGGATGCAGGACAATCGGCACTGGGTCGGGGCGACTCAACAGGAATTGGCTGCCGCCGACTAAGAGCAGCGAAGTGAGCAGCCCCAGCAGATAGGAAATGAGCGAGAAGTGAACTGGCTCACGCAATGCTGGTGGTTGGTGGTTTGCATCAGCAGCAGATGGAGATAAGGTAAATTCATGGCGTGCGGCCGGCATCACGATATCCTATCGGTAATTTCTAAAAAATCAAATGTCATCGTTAATCAGAAGCCAGTCTCCTTCAGTGGCGCAAGCAGCATCTGCTTGCACCACTGAACGGTAGTTTTTTCTCAACTTTCCTTCAGACAATGAGCTTAAACCAGTTTTATAGTCGGTTACTTATCTGTCATGCTCCGCATCGACTATTTCTTCTTGCCTACCACTTGCTTCTCATTTACGCCTACTTGCTTCTCGTCTTCCAAAAAGCGGTAGATCAGCCCGCCGAGGAGCGCGCCAACGATTGGGGCAACCCAGAAAAGCCAGAGCTGACTGACGGCCCAATCACCAACAAACAGCGCAACGCCCGTGCTGCGGGCAGGATTAACCGAAGTATTGGTAACTGGAATGCTGATCAGGTGGATTAGGGTCAAACCTAGGCCGATGGCAATCGGGGCAAAGCCTTGGGGTGCGCGTTTGTCAATTGATCCGAGTATAATCAGGAGAAACATCATAGTCATGACGACTTCTGTAACCAAGGCGGCCAGTAATGAATAGCCACCTGGCGAATGCGCGCCGTAGCCATTCGATGCAAAACCAGTTGCGACATCAAAACCGGTCTGGCCGCTGGCGATCAGGTAGAGCACGGCGCCACCAACAATGCCCCCAATCACTTGCGCCACAATATAGGCAGGTAGGTGTTTAGCGGAGAAGCGACCACCCATCCAAAGGCCAATCGAGACTGCCGGATTCAGGTGACAGCCAGAGATGTGCCCGATCGCATATGCCATGGTCAAAACTGTTAAGCCAAAGGCGAGCGAAACCCCCAATAATCCAATCCCGACCTCAGGGAATGCTGCCGCCAGCACGGCGCTGCCACATCCCCCCAGTACCAACCAAAAAGTGCCAATAAACTCTGCTAACAGTTTCTTCGGCATTGTTGCCTCCTCAGCGTGATTTAATTTTATTGTAATTATTTGATGAATCGCACACTATAAGAATTACTTCGTATCCTATGCTTGTGTAATACCTATCACAGTGGTGCTGGTTGGAGGATGGCATCGGTGGCGGCTGGAGATGAAGTAAATTCATGGCGTGCATGGGACATCCTATGAACATTTTCCAGAAATCAAATACATCTTATTTATTAAGTAAAATTGCTAAAATTATTGTAACTCCTCCTTTAAATTCTTGCAACTTTGCCCTATCAAGAATAAGCAAACAGCAAAAATTTTAACGCAAAGACCGAAAGCTACGTAGGTGCAAGGGAAAAGCTTTAGACGATAATAGAGGGAATGCGTATATAAAGCCCAAAGAAAAATCGTCCCACGAAAATTCGCTTTTTTTGCATGGCTGCGTCTTCGCGTGAAAATTCTCTCTATGCGCCAAGTTCACTGATCGCCATACGCCCCAATAGAACAAATGCCTGATCATCATTGACTGGATGATTGAGGCCACCACGCACGTCGCGGTAATAGCGCTCGAGCGGTAAGGCTTTGGTCATGCTGGCGCCACCAGCCACCCGCATGCAATGATCAACGGCCGCAATCGCATTGTTGGTGGCGGTTACTTTGGCTGCCGTCACCGATGGACTTAATTCTATGCGCTTGTCGGGGTAACGATCCCACTGTTCGGCGCTGTAGTAGAGTAATGTGTGCGCCTGATGCAGCAGAAGTTCAGCTTGACCCAAGTGGCGTTGGATCGTTTCCAATTCCGCAATTGGTTTGCCCAGCGCGGTGGGAATGCGGGTTTTGGCATAGCGCACGGCCGCCTGTTGCGCAGCGATGGCTATGCCCACATAAACGGCGCTGACACAGAGCATAAACCAGGCGTTGGTTTTCGATCCCGGCGTCGCCTTGCCGGCGGCCGATTTATCAGTCGCACCGCTGGAAAGGATATTGGCGGCTGGCACCCACACATCGTGGAGAACGACATCATGGCTGCCTGTGCTGCGCAGCCCCATGGCGTCCCACGTTTCGACAATCTCGATGCCTTCGTGACGCGGGACCAGAAAGCGCGCCACGGTTTCGCTGCCATCCTGTAAGACCGCTGGGATAATCATATAGTCGAGTGCCGGCGACATGCTGCCAAAGCTTTTGCGCCCGTTGATCAGCCAGGCGACGGGTTGATCCGAGGCCTCATAGACGGGCGTGGCCGTGGTTTTGGGTTTGCCGCCGCGGCTGGGACTGCCCAATTCTGGTTCAGTCGCAATCGAGTTGACCAGCACACCACTTTCCACCGCTTCGCGGCAGACACGTTCGAACAAAGCCGGCGGCCAACTTTGGGTTTCGGCCGCTTCGCCCAGGGTTTGCATGTGCATGGTCACGTTAAGCGCGGTGCTGCCATCGCCCACAGCCAGCGTTTCCATGGCCAAGAGCGTTTCCAACAGATTGGCGCCCCAACCGCCGTATATTTTGGGGATGATCAGCGCGGGCAAACCGGCGGCCCGAATATCAGCATAGTTTTCATAGGGAAAGGTGCCGGCGCGGTCATGCCCGGCGGCGCGGTCAGAAAATTTGGCGGCCAATGCCTGAGCAAGTGCAATGAAGTGAACCTGGCGTTCAGTACGTGGATAAAACATTGTCAACTCCGTCGTGCATGATCTATGTTGCATGTGTGAAGTGGATTAGATGCTGCGTTCATCGATTCGATTGTAACATAGCAAGCATAGATTACTGTAAGCCTTCTCTGACACAAGGAAAATAAAACGATGGCTCCCCACAGGTGCAATGTGTCACAATCGGTGATACACTTTTGATCCAAGATTCGGTAAAAAGCTGATAAAGTAGAGGGATGACCCATGAGTGAACAAAAGATTCGTGTTCTGGTCGCGAAACCGGGCCTGGACGGCCACGATCGAGGGGCAAAGGTGGTGGCGCGGGCCCTGCGCGACGCCGGCTTCGAGGTCATTTACACCGGCATTCGCCAGACGCCCCAGATGATCGCCGAAGCCGCCCTGCAAGAAGATGTTGATGTGGTCGGCCTGAGCATCCTTAGCGGCGCGCATATGACGCTCTGCCCCAAAGTAGTGGATCTGCTGCGCGCCCAAGGTCAGGAAGATGTGCTGGTCGTGGTCGGTGGCATCGTGCCCAATGATGACGTGGAAAAACTAAAACAGGCCGGGATTGCTGCCGTTTTTGGTCCTGGCGCTTCGACGCAGGACATCGCTGATTTTATCAAGCAGACGGTAGGGCAGCAGGTGGAGGCGTGATGGGCATGGCGTGTTGTGTAGAATCCAGACCCGGCGGCCAGGTTTCTGGTCAGAGCAAACGGCAAAATGACGATGCGCAATCCGGTTAGTGTGGAGGCGCTTGTACAGGGTGTGTTGGCAGGCAATCGGCTGTTGCTGGCGCGCGCGATCAGCCGCGTGGAAGATCAACAGGCAGACGCGCATGCTATTTTGCGCGCCGTTTTTGCCCACACCGGCCGCGCGCACATTATCGGCATCACCGGTGCGCCAGGTACAGGCAAATCAACGCTGGTGACGGCACTGGCGCAAGGCTATCGCAGCGCCGGCTTGACCGTAGGCATCGTCGCCATCGACCCGACCAGCCCCTTCACGGGTGGCGCGCTGTTGGGCGACCGCGTGCGGATGCGCGTGTTGAGCGGCGACAACGGCGTTTTTATGCGCAGTATGGCGACGCGCGGTAGCCTGGGTGGGCTGAGCCAAACAACCAATGATGTGGTCACACTGCTGGACGCAGCCGGCTTTGAGCGCATCCTGGTCGAGACCGTGGGCGTTGGCCAGGCCGAGGTAGAGATTGCGAGTACCGCGCACACTACCCTGGTCGTAGAAGCACCAGGCTTGGGCGACGAGGTGCAAGCGATCAAGGCTGGTATTCTGGAAATCGCCGATATTCTCGTCGTCAACAAGGCCGATCGGCCCGGCGCTGATAAAACAATCCGTGCGCTGGAGATGATGTTGGAGATTGAAAGCAGCAGTGTGCGCCAGATTCGCCATCACGGACAGTTGCTTCAGATCGAGACACCCGCATCAACCGCCGAACAAGCAGCGCGTTGGCAGGTTCAGGTACTAAAAACGGTGGCTGCCCAAGGGGAAGGTGTAGAAGAGTTACGCCAGCGCATCGAAGCCCACCACGTTTGGTTAGCGGAATCAGGTGAGCTTCAAGCACGCGAAGGGCTACGCGTTGCCCATGCGCTAGAAAACATCATCCAGGCCGAATTGAACCGGCGGATTAGAGCCAGTCTACCGCTAACCCGTTTGCGTGGCATGGTCGAGGCTGTGCGCCAGCGCACAACTGATCCGTATACGGCGGCGGCGGCGTTGCTGGCAGAAGTTTAGGCAATGGCATTCCGTTACGCAGTTATCAGCGATCAGCCGGAGATCGACTACACTTCTTCCCAAACCAGGCGTTCAAAGCCTAGGGCAACCACCGCATAGGCATGCAAATTAAGCGTGTCGCCATACTTGCTTTCCAACGCTTGGCGATAATGTTGCACCTGGGTACGCGCTGCCCCCAGTTTTTCTTGGACTTTATCCAGCGTTTTTAATTCTGCCACGCTCATCTGCTGCACAGTCTGGCCTGGGCGTTCCACTTCTTTGAGTTTCACAAATTTGAATTCGAGCACCAGGTCCAGCAAATGTGGTTGCGTGCGCAGCTCCGGCCGCCGGATCAATGTGAGATCGGCATAGGTGCGCGCCAGCGTTGTCTCAGAATCGATAAAATAAAGCCGGTCATCAAACAGCAGCGTCAGAAAGGCGGTCTTGACCGTCAATTCATTGGCGGCTAGATAATCGCGGTTATCAAAAACTTTGAAATAGCGCTGTTGCATAAAATCGCACAACGGTTGTAGATCACCGGTTTGAAACAAGACACGCGCGGCTTGACGGCCAGCGTCTTGATCGCGCCAATTCGGCAAAAACAATTCACGCAGGCGCTCGACATAAAGCCCGCGTACGACGAGGTTGGGCACTTTCAAGATCAGGTCACGCAGCGGTGTTTGACCGTCCAGCGTTAAGAAGCCCAAATAATAGAGCAACGCCGCTAGATATTCGATACTCTTGTCGCCGGCCAACACCTCCGCCACCCCAAAGCGTTGCGCCAGGGTCGTGACCGTGAGCGGTTCTTGTTCGTTCAGCGCCTGCAGCACCAACTGTTCTGCGCCGCCCAACTGCGAAACATAGACAATGCGGGTGCGGTCCATCGCTAGATTATTGTCCAACATCTCGTCGGGGTAAGCACAGCGCCGTTGAAAATCCTTCCAAAAATAGAGCGCCAGGGTGGAATTGTAGATAAGCTCATTGCTATGCAAACTAAAACGATACCCATTATAAAAGGTGCGCATCATAATCAGGGCTTCTTCGATTTTATCCGCGCCAAAATGGCAGCTTTGCGCGACTTGTTGCAAGGTGGTTGCCACCTCGGCTGCGGTGAAACCACACAGATCGTTAAATTCTTCCATCAGATAAATATTTTCCGCAACGTTGTAGCCGCTGGACATATCACTGAGCACCAGTGGCGAAACCCCGGTGATAAAAACGCGATCTATCCCGCGTCCGGCGCTGCCAGCCTTAATGTTTTTGAAGAGCGTCTTGAAAATGCCCTCGCCGAGCACTAATTCTTCGTAACGCTTGCGGCCATCGATGAGGCTGCTCATCAGAACCTCGTTGGCAAAGTTGTCATACTCGTCGATCATTAGATAAAGCGAATACGGCGTCTGTTGCACAGCAGTCCACACTGATCCGAACGAAGAAAGGGCGTTATCATGGTCGATCTCAATTGGTTGCGTTAGCAGTGCTTGATAACGAACCCCAAAATTCTGAATTTGATCATTGATGTGGTCGAATAGGGCGCGTTTAATGGTTTCAGCGCTACCCTGTGATAGCACGATCGAAAAATCCCAGCGCATGACCAAATATTGATTGTGCAAAGGTGTTGGGTTCTGGCCAATCGCTAAATGACCAAACAACTGCTCAAATTGATTGGCTCGCGCCACATCATAATAATTTTCCAGCATCGCCAGCAGCAGACTTTTGCCAAACCGGCGTGGGCGCAGAAAGAGCAACTGCGGGCCGGTCTCTTCCAACAGCCGAATCCGGTCGGTGCGGTCAATGTAGAAGTAACCCTCGGTGATCACTTTATAGAAATCGCTGATGCCATATGGGAATTTGAGCATAGTTACCTCGTATCATTACGTGGTCTGTTGGGCGCGCCATTCAGTTTGCAACATGGCAGCATAGATGCGTCGTAACGACCATTCAATTAACCTATTATACTATCTCAACACTTGTTCGATAGCCCAGTGGTTTGCATGACAGTGAAAATTCGCCTTTTCGTCAATTCACCACTTTGCTCAAATCGGGTGCGCGCCATGTTGTGAACGCTCTCTTGGCTTGCGCAGTTTTTGCAACGTCATTTCCTTTAAAATCAGGCGTTCCGCCTCTTGCTGAATAGCTGCTTGCTCCTGTTGTGAGAGCGAAGCGATAAAATCATCAAGACTGCTTGCTATTATCTTCCTCCATTAGTTTCATCACCTACCACAAGCACGGAAATTCAGCACCAGGATCAAGATTGCAAATCATGATACGCCCACCCTTGGCTGGGCGCAACCATAAAATGGGCCATCAGATCCGCCGGCAGATCGATGCCGATCCCTGGCGTGGTCGGGAAGCGCACGGCACCGTCTACGGTTGGCGCGGCCAACTGTTGCAACGCCTTGCGCAGCGGCGACCAGTAGACCTCGGGCGCGGCAGACTCGTAAAGCGGCGTGATGGGTGAGTAGGCGGCCAGGTGTACGGTGGCCATGCCCAGCACATGGGTGGACCAATTGCCGGGACAGACGAGGACGCCACGCGGCTGTGCCAATTCGACAATGCGCTTGGCTTCGGTCAGCCCGCCACAGGTGGTCATATACGGTTGGGCCACCTGAATCCCGCCATGATCCATCATGTGCAGAAATTCCCAGCGTGTGGTCGTGTGTTCACCCATCGCAATCGGCACCCGTGTCTGTTGGGTCAGCGTGGCGTAGGCGGCGACGGCATCGATGGGCAGCGGTGTCTCGAAAAAGAAGATGTCAAATTCGGCCAATTGGTTAATCACGCGCACCGCCGTCCCCACGTCGTTCCACAGATAGCCCACATCCACACAGAGGATCCCATCCGGCCCGATAGCGGCGCGCGTGCGGCGCGTCAACTCGATAATGGTGGCCGGCGTCTGGTGTAGCGGCTCGATCTTGAAGGCGCGATAGCCCAGGGCGCGCAACTTTTCCACACGCGCCACTTGCTCTTTGAGCACACTTTCTCGATCCCAACGGTCGGAGACAATTGTACAGTAGGGCACGGCTTCCTGGCGCTGCGCTTCGCTCTCGATCTGATGGCTGGAGCGCACCGCGCCGCCTAGCAATTCGTAAACGGGGCGCTGCAACGCTTTGCCGTAGATATCCCACAAAGCCACATCTACGGCGCCGATACAGATAATGGCCAAGCCGCGACGGTTGCCGTGTAACAGGCTATTATAGAGTTTTTGCCAGAGCCGTTCGGGGTGGATCGGGTCTTCACCGATCAGCAGCGCGCCAAAGAGTGAATGGGGACCGTCTAACACAGCACGGGCCACACCGGGTGGCACGCTAAAGATTTCCGAGAGCCCGCTGATGCCTTCGTCGGTATGGATGCGCACAAAGGCCAAGCCATCGATGCGCGACATATCGACCGCCTGGTCTGGTTTCGGATCGCCCAGAACGAAGACTTCGACGTGGGTAATTTTCATAAGGTCATCACCTGCAGTTGATTACATGGACAGTAGTTCATCGATGGTCGGTGGTTGGCTTGGCCGCGGGTTGAAACAACTCGATCGTAATCCCGTCGGGATCGAGCAAATAGACAGCTACGCCGCCGGCATTCGGCCCTTCATCCAAGGCAATCGGAGCAGAGCGAAAGCGTGCACCACTAGCCTTCAGATGGGCGTACAAGGCCGGCAAATCATCGACCAGATAGGCGATATGGGCGCTGCCCGGATGGTTAACTTCTACATTAGCCGGGGTGCCGCGCGGTTGCACATACTCGAACAACTCCAGCCGGTGATCAGTGCCTGGAATCGCCAGATCGGCGCCTTTGACCACGGCATCGGGAAAACCGACAACACGGCGAAAATAGGTTTGGGTAATTTCCGGACGAATACAGATCACGCTGAAGCCCAGCAAGCCGACATAAAATTCAAGCGAACGGGCTAGATTCGCGACGGTAAAGCTGGTGTGATCGGCACCAATAATTTTCATCCTTTTACCCCGGTAAACACGATGCCCTGAATAAAGTACTTCTGGGCGAAAAAGAATAGCACAACCACTGGCAGCATGGCAATTGTCGAGGCCGCCATCAGATAGTGAAAATCGGTGACATGCGGGCCGCGAAACGCCATCAGACCCAGCGCCAAGGTTAATTTATCGGTGGAGCTAAGATAGATGAGCGGCCCCAAGAAATCATTCCAGGTGGCGTTAAAGGTGAAGATGCCACATGCGGCCAGCGCCGGTTTGGTCAAAGGCAGGGCGATCCGCCACCAGATGCCCCACGGGCTACAGCCATCGATGCGGGCAGCGTCGTCCAGGTCGTACGAAATAGTGGTGTAAAACTGGCGCATGAGAAAAATAAAGAAACCATAACCAAAAAATGAGGGCACCCACAGGGGATAGAAGGTATCCAGCCAGTGCAGATCTTTGAAGATCAAGTAACGCGGGATGATGGTGACGGCATTAGGCAGCATCATCGTGGCCAGGGTAATAATAAAGAGCAGATCACGGCCACGCCAGCGCAGGCGCGCAAAGGCAAACCCAACCATGCTCGACGAGATCAAGGTGCCGATCATGTCCAGCAGGGTGATAATAACCGTGTTACGGAAATAGAGTAGAAAAGGGGCCTTGGCAAAGATATCGACATAGTTACGCCACTGCACCACTTTGGGCCAGATTGTAGGCGGAAAGGTGAAGACTTCGGCCGGCTGTTTCAGCGAAGTGGTCAGCATCCACCAAAAGGGCACTAGGATTAGCGCGGCACCGCTTAAGAGTAAAAAATAGATCAAGGCATGTCCAAAGGTGCGGCGGGAGGTGCGCGTCAACCATGGATTGGGTTTAACAGTAGCTGTCGTCATAAACTATTTTCCAAAATAATTCTCTAGGTTCCATGCGGGTCGTACATTACTGAGTAAATCAGTGCGAAAGGCGATTGGCGCGGCTAGCGTCCTTTCACTTCGCCCATGTAATAGACCCAAGCGGCCGAGGAACGCAGCACCAGCAATGTCAATGCCAGGATATAAACAAAGATCCCCCAGGCCAGCGCGCTCGCATAGCCCATCTGCAAGCGTTCAAACGCACTACGCCACAGATAGAGCAGGTAGAAAAGGGTGGCGTTGTTGGGGCCACCCTCGGTCATTACATAGCCCTGGGTAAAAGTTTGTAACGCACCGATAATGCCCATAATCAGTTGGAAGAGAATCACCGGCGAGATAATGGGCAGGGTGATGTGCCAAAACTTGGGCCACCAACTGGCGCCATCCACCTCGGCCGCTTCATAAAATTCAGTCGGCACACCCTGCAAACCGGCCAGATAGATGACCATGCCCCCGCCCACGCCCCACAAACTCATAATGATCAAAGAGGGCAAGGCCCACTTTTCGCTAGTCAGCCAGTTGGGCCCCTGAATGCCGACCAGCGAGAGCAGATAATTAAGTACACCCCAATCCGCCGAGAAGATCCAGATCCAGAGAAACGAGACCGCTACGCCGGTAAGCACGGTGGGCAGGTAGTAGATGGTGCGAAACCAGGCCAGGCCGCGAATCTTGGTATTAAGCAACATTGCCAAAAAGAGCCCCAGTATAATTTGGAGCGGCACTGAGACAAAGGCGTAGAGTGTGGTTACACGCATCGAGGTCCAGAAGAGCGGATCGTCAGTGAGCATGGTCTGGAAATTCTCCAGCCCCACGAATGAACTGCGGCTGAGGATGTCGTAGTCGGTAAATGACAAATAGGCAGCCGCGCTAAATGGTCCCACCATCCAGATTAGAATTCCCAGGATCCAGGGTGACGCCATCAGCCAGCCCGCCACCTCTTCCTGTCGCGCCATCGGGCTCATTTGGGTCTTGCGGTGCGATTGGGCCAGAGCAACCGATCTGTTGATAAATGTATCGCTTTTCAAGACTCTACCTCCTTGGGCACAGGTGAGCAGCAGTAAGATAGTCAGCCGTGATCAGTCAGCCGTGAGTCACAAGCTATCATAGGTGTCAACTTAAGCAAGTAGACTGCTAAGACGGGCAGTTTTGGGTATAGTGCTGGCCAAGCCCATTGCGGCCACGATGTCAACGAGTTTTTGGAAAAGGCGTTCAACAGCCTGTAGGGAAGGCTGCAAAAACAGATGGAAATGAGTCAACATAAAGCCGTGAATCAGTTTGTAAGAGCGCTCAAAGCTGAACTCATGAATCGAACGGCCTGTTTTTTCGGCAGCCAAAGCAATGACGA
>JBBRVA010000167.1:0-11787 GCA_038247295.1 Caldilineales bacterium
ACATGCCATCGATACGGTTGAGATTGAGCCAGGGCAACAAGCCATCATTACGCAACTGCCCACGCTTTTCCCCGAACGCATTCGTGGGATCAATGAGTTGACGCGTGCGATGCTCAATGTGTTAGTGGAAGATCTGGATGGTGCGGTGGAATTGCACAAAACGGAACCAATCTGGCTGCTCTCGCGCAACTCGGCCCCGCTCTATGTGCGTGACCCGGCCACCGACGCATGGAACGATCTGACCCGCTACCTGGGCGCCTTTGTGACGCCGAATGAACCGAGCGTGATGCAGTTTCTGCGCAAGGTGGCGGCGCGCCATCCGCAAAAGCAACTGTTCGGTTATCAAGCCGACCGCGCCGTGGAGCCGCAGGTACGCGCCATCTTTGACGCGCTCAAAGCCGACGCCGATGTGACTTACGTCAACTCGACGATCAACTTCAATCCCGAGCAGAGCGCCCGTACCCAGCGCGTCCGCCTGCCCCGCCAGAGTTTGGCCGAGCAACAGGCCAATTGTATCGACGGTGTGCTGCTTTTTGCCAGCCTGCTTGAAGCCGCCTCGCTCAACCCGGCGCTGGTCATTATCCCTGGCCACGCGCTCGTCGCCTGGGAAACAGGCAAGCAGAGCGGGCAATGGCAATATTTGGAGACCACGAAGCTGAGCGAAGGCACCTTTGACGAAGCCTGTACCCTGGGCAAGCAGAAAGCCGCTACCTTTGAAGCGCTGGCGACCAAGAGCAACAGCCCGATGTCCTTTGTGCGCTGGTCACTGCGCGATCTGCGCACGGCATATAGCATTACGCCGTTGGAATAGGCGCATCGACCTAGTAGACCGACCATTTAATTTTTAGAAATGTGGAGGGAGCATTCTCTAATGCGACCGCTGGGCATTAGAGAATGCCCGACTCCACGGAATTCTAAAAATTAAGTGGACGAACCACTAGGTCATCGTCCACTTAATTTTTAGAATTAGGCTCTCTGGACTCCAGCTGAATGATGGGCATTGCGCCATTGCAACTCCACTCTGCTCTGTTTGTAAGCCGCAGGTTTGTGCCTGCTGAATCTATGATTTGCCAATAACGGACAGTTTAGTCGCAATAATGATGATACGAAACTATGGAAACCAACGACATAATCACTCCCTATCTCTTTTGTTATGGGCCTTTATTGCTGATCGGGACAGTGAGCATCGTCGCGCTCTTCGTCGCCCACCAGTTCGACACCGACCGCATACGCCAATACCTGGCGAGACAAGGCGGTGTCTTGCTCACGAAGGAGTGGACTCCCTTTGGCGAAGGGTGGCTAGGTGAGAAGAATGCCCGCATTTACCGAATTCGCTACCAGGACTGCGATGGTCATGAACATACCGCCACCTGCAAAACTAGTACACTTGGGCGTAAGTAAGACAGTGAATCAGTAGGACAGTAGAACAGTGTTTGTACTGTCTCACTGTCCTACTGATTCACTACTGATTCACCGGAGAATAGTATGGTTATTTCCGCCCAAGTGTACTAGTATGTTCGCGGGTGTATATTTGACGGCAGACGAAATTGTTCAATATGTTCCCGCTATAGCCGCCATCTCGCCTGAAGATCTGAATCGCCGTTTGCAAGCCGAGAACCAGCAGCTAAGGCAAGAAGTCGAACAGCTACGGCGTGAGCTCGAGCTTTGTAAAAAGCTGGATCTGTCTGTGCGATAAAAGTTGTATCCAATCAACGATAAATCAATCCTGATCGATTATACTAAAGCAGGCATTAGTAGAAGCTTCACCCGCTCCCAGCTTGATTTTCTGAATTGCTTTGTCGCCGAAGTGCATAAAGTAATCTGATATCTATGCATCTATTTTCGAACCATGCCTATCTTCTCTCGTTACGAAAACTTCGATCTTGAAATTGAAGCCCTGGGTAAGGATTACCGCACCCATGTGATCGCCTCGCCGGTCGGCCAAGTGGATTGGACGCCCTTTAGCCTGCTCTTTTCGTCAAGCCAACTGCAGCAGGCACGCGCCCTCTTTGGCCGCGTGCGCAATCTGCGCCCGGTTGCGAGCAGCGAACCAGCGCTCGACCCCAAGGTGTTTGGCGCACAGTTGTACAACACCGTCTTTGGCGGGGAGATCGGGCGCTGTCTCAATCGCAGCTTGGAACGGGTGGGCAGCGAAACCGGTCTACGCATCCGCCTCCGCCTTAACAATGCACCCAATCTGGCCGACCTGCCTTGGGAATATCTCTGCGCGCCGCCCCCCTTCGACTTCTTTGCGCTTTCGGCGCGCACCCCGATTGTGCGCTATCTGGCGACGCAATCGGCAGAGACACCGCTGACGGCCACCTTGCCGCTGCGCATCCTAGCCGTGATTGCCAACCCATCCAGCCGCGAGTTTCCGGCCTTGGATGTCGAGGCAGAGTGGATCAAACTGCAAGCGGCGCTGGCGGATTTGCTGCGGCGTCAGCTTGTCGTGCTGGAGCGATTGGCGGCGCCCACGCTAGACGCACTCAGCCAACGGCTGCGCACGACGACGGAGAAAGAGCCTGTCCATCTGCTGCACTTTATCGGTCATGGTGCAACGAATGTACTGCTCTTTGAGGATACAGCCGGCAACCCCCACCTGGTTGCGGCGGACGTGCTGGGCAAAATCCTGCGCGAGCATCGCTGGCTGCGGTTGGTCTTTCTTAACGCCTGTGAAGGTGGACGCAGCGATGAGCATGACATTTTTCTGGGGGTGGCGCCGCAACTGGTGCAACAGGAAGTGCCGGCGGTGATCGCCATGAAATATGCGGTCACCGATCATGCTGCCATCGAGCTGGCGAGCCAGTTTTATGCGGCCATCGCCGATGGTTACCCGGTGGATGCGGCGCTGGCCGAGGCACGGCGGGCGATCTATGCCAGGGCCACCAGCGTCGAGTGGGGCACGCCGCTGCTCTTTATGCGTTCGACCGACAGCGCGCTGATCGACCCGCTCGACCTTGCCACCATTCCCGCTTGTCCCTATCCTGGCATGGTGCCCTTTAGCGCCAAAGATGCGCGCTTCTTTTTTGGACGCCAGGCGGAAATCGACGCCATGCGCCGTCATTTGCGCCACCAAAATCAACTTTTTGTGATCGGTCCCTCCGGTTCGGGCAAGTCGTCGCTGGTCTTTGCCGGCTTGCTGCCCGCCCTGGAAATGCAGGATGCTGGCAAGTGGCAGGTGCGTATGCTGCGCCCCGGCGCCGCCCCCCAAGCCGCCTTACAGGAAGCCGTCGGCGATCTGATTACCTTCGAGCCGAGCGCAATTCGCAAGTCGGATGCAATCGGCGCGCCGCAACTGCTGCTGGTGGTCGATCAATTTGAAGAACTCTTTGTCCAGAATAGCAAGGCCGATCAGAATGCCTTTATCGCTCAACTCAAGGCGGTGCGCCAGCTGGCGGGTGTGATATTGGTCATCACGATGCGGGCGGATTTCTACCCTGATCTGATGAACAGCGACTTCTGGCCCGTCGATGGCAGCCAGCGCATGGAGATTGCCCCGCTGCGCGGCGATGCCCTGCGCGCCGCCATCGAACAACCGGCCCGTGCCGTGAAGGTGACCCTCGAGAGTGGACTGGTAGAACGGCTCTTGGCCGACGCCGCCGACGAACCAGGGGTGTTGCCGCTCTTACAAGAAACGATGATCTTATTATGGGACGAACAGAAACGGCGCGTCTTGCCGTTGGCTGCCTATCACGCACTGGGGACACAAGGACGTAGCGGGCTGGCCGTTGCTATGGCGACCAAAGCCGATGCCACCCTCGCCAATCTTTCACCTGCGCAACAGATGATTGCCCGCCGCATCTTTTTGCGGCTGGTGCAATTTGGCGAAGGTCGTTCCGACACGCGGCGCCAACAATCGCTCAACGAGTTACACAAGGTGGCCGATGAAGCCAGCCTGGTTGATGAGACGCTCAAACAGTTGGTCGAGAACCGTTTGCTGACTCTGAGTGGTGAAAGCAGTGACCCTGAACGCAAGGTGGACATTGCCCACGAAATGTTGATTGTCGGCTGGCCCACCTCACAAAGCTGGGTGCAGTCGCGCCGCGAAGCCGAGTTAACTCGTCGTCGCTTGGAAGAGAAGGCCAAAGAGTGGGTACGCTTGGGCAGCAACAATGGCGGCTTGCTTGATGAGGCGGAGCTAGCTGAGGCCGAACGCTGGATGACAAGCCCCGATGCGAGTGATCTTGGCTATAGTAATGATCTGCAAAAGCTGACTGAGACAAGCCGCCACGAAATTCAAAAAGCGGTGGACGAAAAAAAGGCGGCAGAGGCCGAAAAACGGGCGGCAGAGCAGCAAATGTTACTACAGGCGCAACAATTGGCGGAAGAGCAGCGTCAACGCGCCGAAGATCAAAAGAAACTCGCCGATGAGCAACGCCAGCGCGCGGAAGAGCAAACCAAATCCGCCAATCAACTGCGCCGCCGCGCCTGGTGGTTGGCCGCGGCAGGTGTAGTGGCATTGGTGGCTGCCTTGGGAGCGGGTTGGTTTGGGATCGATAATCAACAAAAAAGGCAACAAATCGCTACGCAAGCGACAGCAGTAGCCCAGGAGCGAGATCGTGCAGACACAAACGCAATCGCTCAAGAAACTGCGGCTGCTGATGCCCGCCAACAACAGGAAGTAGCCGAGGAGCAAGCTGCAATTGCCCACGCTCGCCAGCTAGCAGCGCAAGCTCAAAACGAATTTGCAAAATCTCCGCCTATGCCTGCACTGGGTCTTCTTTTGGCTCTTGAAGCAATTGACGCGTATCGCACGCCTAGTGGTACGCCTTTATCCGAAGTCGAGACTACTCTACACGAACTTCTCGGTAAGGCTGGCGGCATCAAGCTCACAGATGACAATCGACCTATCCGTGATGTAGCCTTTAACCCAAGAGGACGGTGGTTGGCAATTATTGGTTCAGATCAGATTGTGCGCTTATGGGATATTGCACACCCAAACTTGACCCCGGTTATTCTGAATGGACCCGGTGCTAAGTATTCAAAATTAGAGTTTAGTCCTGATGGGAAATGGCTGGCTGCTATTAGCGCTGACAAGCCACCATATGTATGGGATATCACGCAACCAGATGCTTTACCTGTTATTTTGGATGCAGAAGCTAGGGCTGAGTTTTATGTTGATTTGCTCTTTAGCCCTGATGGACAGTGGCTGGTTTCCAGTCAAGATGAGACAGTTCGCCTGTGGAAGACAAACCAGCTAGATATAGCGCCAATCATTTTACAGATACCGAAAGGTCAAGTTCGTCAACTAGCCTTTAGCCCCACAGGGAAATGGTTAGCCACTGCCGATGAACTTGAGCTAGTTTATTTATGGAATATGGAACAAATCAAAGCAGCACCTATTACTTTACGCGGTGCTCATAATGGCATTTATGATTTAGAGTTCAGCCCAGATGGGGCCTGGTTGGCCTCTGCCGAGGGTTCCGGATCTGCTCATTTGTGGCGGATCGACAGCAATAATTCTGAAGTTACCGAGTTACCTGGACATTATGGAAACATCTATGATTTGGCTTTTAGTCCCGATGGGGCTTGGCTGGCCACTGGAGACGTCGCTGGCAAAGTTCGGTTATGGTCAGTAGCTCATCTGGATGATAAACCAACCGTACTTCTGGGGCATCGAGGCTCGATTTACTCTATGGCCTTTAGCCACAATGGACACTGGCTGGCTGTTGACGGGGGAGGACCAGTGTTGCGCGAGCATACCGTCTTCCTATGGGATATGTGGAATCTTGATGCGAATCCAATCCTTCTGCGCGGACACGAGGCAACGGTCCGTATTGTAGAGTTTAGCCCAGATGATAAATGGTTGGTCACCGCTAGTGCCGACAACACTGCCCGCCTCTGGAGTATAGCACAACCCATTACTGACCCTATTGTCCTCTCTGGACTACAGCCTACAGAACTCGGAGTTGGTTATGATCTGTCTTTCAGTCCAGATGGTGAATGGTTATCCGCTACCCAAGACGACAACGTGGTGCGCGTGTGGTCCATGTTATCGCCGAATGCGGACCCTGTACTCCTATATGGACATGAGGCTGGCACTACTGCTCTGGCTTTTAGTCCAGATAAAAAATGGCTGGCTACTGCGAGTTGGGATAACAGAATACGTTTATGGAATTTGACCAAGCCTTACGAAGAATCGATCGAGTTGGCTATATACGAGAGTGATGCCTACGATCTAGCTTTTAGTCCTAACAAAAGGTGGTTGGCAGCCGCTAGCCAGGATGGAATTGTTCGTCTTTGGGATGTTGCTCAACCTCAAGTCAACCCAAACCCTGAACAAGTATTTGAGGGTGGTGGGCTCAAACTAGCGTTTAGCCCTGATGGTCAATGGCTAGCTTCAACTGGACTCGTCACTACAACTGTTCGGCTATGGAATGTCACACTGCCCAATTTCTCCCCTATGATCTTTATAGGGCATAAGGATTATATAAATGATCTCGATTTTAGCCCAGATAACCAGTGGCTGGCTACAGCAAGTCGAGACAAAACAGTTCGGCTGTGGAGAGTAACACAGCCAGATGCCCGTCCGACTGTATTGGAACATGAATCTTCTGTTAATGCGCTTGCTTTTAGCCATGACAGGCATTGGCTAGCTACAGCCAGTTTCAACACAGTTCGTTTGTGGAACATGGCACAACTCGATCACCCTCCGGTTATATTCATCGGCCATCAAGATAATGTTGCTAAACTGGCGTTTAGTTCAGACAGTACGCAGCTCGCAACTGCAAGCTGGGACACGACGGTCCGACTGTGGAGTGTAATGGAACCAGAGATGCCCGCGATTGTGCTAAATGGTCATCAGGATGCTGTCTATACTTTAGCTTTCACTCCGGATGGGCAAAACCTGGCGTCCCTAAGCAAGGATGGAACAATTCGAATTTGGACATTGCAGATCAAGCGGCTGATTGAGCTAGCTTGCCGTACTGCCGGGCGCAATCTTAATCAAAAGGAATGGGAGCAGTACTTACCAAATAAACCATATCATAAAACATGTCCTATGTGGTCATAAACCATCTACATACTATTGCATTTTGGAATGTGGTTCGTTTTAGAACGATTTCTACTTCATAAACTTCCACATTATCCGATTTGTTTTCCAGAGAGAATATGTGATTTTGTAGACTCTGACTCACCTAATTGGTATTATTGGTATTAGGCTATTCCAAGAAATAAAATGGACGGAGGCAGCGTTCTCTAACGCTGCACCAGTCGCATTAGAGAATGCGACCTCCACCACCCTCGTTCACTTTATTCATTGGATTGGCCTTAGTCGATAAGATTTTGTCCATCCTGTAGTTCAGGAGGAAGCGTCCCATGCATTACCCATTCGCCCACCTATCCTTTTACCAACAACAGCGATTCTTCCCGATCCTGCTCGTGCTCACCCTGCTCGTCATGAGCATCCTGACTTGGATGGGGCGTCCGCTGGTAAAGGCGGGGGCGATCATTGTCGATTTTGAGTTGGCGGGGACGCTGCAAAAGGCGCAAACTATCATGCACGCTTGGGGTATTTGCCATTGTCGGCTTGGGGTTGACGTACATGCTGATTGCTGGTTTGATCTGGATTGTTCAACAGCGGAGGTAAATCGATGATTCATGTGTGTTCAGTCGTAACCAAGGGCGAAAGCTAATTTGTAGCATGACCGTCCATCTAAACCAACCTTGCTATGAGCAATCAAACCGATAAACCAATCATCTTCCTCGCCTTTGCCAATGACCGTCAGGCAGATGGCACCTACTTGCGCAACCTGGGGCAAGAGGCCGAGCAGTTGCGTGAGGTGCTGGCGTCTGCTGAAAAGGCCGGTCTCTGCCAGGTTGAGACGCGCACCAGCGTCAGTGCGGAGGGCATCCTCAAACGCTTCAACGACCCGACGCACAAAGGGCGCATCGCCCTCTTTCATTATGCGGGCCATGCCGACGATTACGACCTGCTGCTGGAAAGTGCCACCGGCGAACGCGCCATCGCCGACGGGCGCGGATTGGCCGCTTTTCTACGCCAACAGAATGGGCTACAACTGGTTTTTCTCAACGCCTGTTCGACGCGCACGCAGGTCGAAGGGTTGCTCGACGCCGGCATCGCCGCGGTGATCGCCACCTCGCGTGCCATTGATGATCAGACCGCCAGCGACTTTGCCCGTCACTTCTACACCGCGCTGGCTGGCGGCGACAGCATCAGCGCGGCCTTTGAGAAGGCGCAGGCCGCCCTGCACTTTGTGCGCGGCGATCTCACTCGCCATCTGCGTCCGCAGCAAGACCCCCATGCTGAACACAGTGCGGCGGGCTGGCCGTGGGCGCTCTATCTGCGCAAAGGGGCTGAAGAAGTCGCGGCCTGGAATCTACCAGGCGCAGCCAACGATCCGCTGTTTGGGCTCGATCTGCCGGCCATTGATCTGCCCGTGGCACCCTATCCAGAAAAGTTGCAATGGTACGATGCCACCTATGCACCGGTTTTCTTTGGCCGCGGCCAAGACATTCGTGCGCTCTACAATCGAGTTACGGCCAACGGGGGCGACCCGATCATCCTCTTTTATGGCCAGTCGGGCGTGGGTAAGTCGTCACTGTTGGCCGCCGGGTTGATGCCACGCTTGGCCGCGCAACAGAGCGTTGTCTATTGCCGGCGCGACCAAAACAAGGGGCTGTTGGGTTCGTTGATCGCTGCGCTTGCGGATACGAGCGCGCCCACGCCCACTGGGGTGGACGTGCTCGACCTGTGGCTCCAGCGCGAGCGTGCGCTGGGCAAACCGCTTACTATCCTGCTCGACCAAGTGGAGGAACTCTACACCCGCAGCGCGAGCGCCCAGCCCAACGAACTGGCCGACTTTCTAACCGCCTTGCGCATCCTTTTTCTCGACCCAGCGCAGCGCCCGCAGGGCAAGCTGATTCTTGGCTTTCGTAAAGAGTGGCTGGCCGAGATCGACAAACAATTGGCGGATGCGCACCTGTCGCGCACCGCCGTCTTCCTGCGCCGTATGGATGGCCGTGGTGTGGTCGAAGCGGTATTGGGACCAACGAGCACGCCACGCCTACAACAGAAATATGGGTTGCAGGTCGAAGCTGGGTTGGCTGAAGAGATCGCCCGCGACTTGGTCAAGGACGCCGAAGCCGCCGTGGCACCCACCTTGCAGATCCTGCTCTCCAAGCTGTGGGCAGAGGCCAAACAGATCAATCGCACCCAGCCCCACTACGACCGCGCGCTCTACGACCGTTTGCGCGGCGAGGGCTATCTGCTCAAAGATTTTCTCGACCAGCAGTTGAAAGAGTTACACGCCGAGCACGCCGCCGCCGTCACCTCCGGGCTGGCGCTTGATCTGCTCGCCTTCCACACCAGCGAACACGGCGCAGCCGAACGCACCCGCCAAACCCTGCACGACACCTATCAGCACGTGCAGGCGACCGTGGATGGGCTGTTGCAAAGCTTCCAGCGCCGCTATCTGCTGGTTGATCTCGCGCCGGATCAAGAGAACCCCGCCCGTCCCACCCGCTTGGCGCATGATACACTAGCCCCGCTCGTGCGCGCGCGCTTTGATGAGTCCGATCTACCCGGTCAACGGGCGCGACGGATTTTGGAGAACCGCGCCAGTGAGTGGGATGGCATTGACGACCCGATCGACCCTGCACCACTCGACCGACAGGATTTAGGCGTGGTGGAGGCCGGTGAGGCGGGGATGCGGGCGTGGAAAGAAAGCGAGCAGAAGCTGATCGAGGCGAGTTGGGTTGCCCGCCACCAACTGGAGCAACGTGAACGTTGGATTCGCCGTGTGCTGTGGGCGGCGGCTATAGCGATTCTGCTAGTGGCTGGTATTGCGGGCTGGCAGTGGCGCGTGGCAGTAAAAAATGAAGCACGCGCTGAACGGGAAGCTGCGATTGCCCGCGCTCGCCAGTGGGCTGCCCAGGCTGCGTTGGAATATGAAGCGAACCCGCTCCTGGGTCTGCGCCTGGCGCTGGAGGCAAGAGAATTCTTCCCCGGCGCTGAAGCTACGAAACCGGCTGCCTTGACCGCCGCCATCCACACCTACATGGACAACGGCCGGATTGCCACGCTGGGCAGGGAGGTGACGACCTTTCACAGAATACCAGGCGCGACCTGGATCATCGTGAACCTGGTTGCCGGGGAACCTAGCCAGTTACGCAGCATGGCCGATGGTGGGCTGATAGAACAACTGGCAGGGCGTGTGAATAGCGTATTCAGCGTGAGTGCGGACGCTCCCATCTTCGTGGTTAACTATGCCGATGACACACCAGGCGAACTACGCAGCACGAGCGATGGGTCGCTCATGGAGCAACTGGCCGGGCGCGTGAATACCGCGTCCAGTGTGGGCGAGGATGTTCCCTTCTTCGTGGTTACCTATGCCGATGACACACCAGGCGAACTACGCAGCAAGAGTGATGGGTCGCTGATTATTACTTCAGTCAGCACTGCATGGGTTGAGCCCAATGTTTCGTCCAGGTATTTCTTCATTCGGCGGTCAAATCAGCATACGGAACTGTGGCAAGTCGCTCCGACACAACGCCTGGTGGATTTAGATTTCGGTGTCGCCGGCGATGACATAAACATAAGCTCCCCTGATTCAACGAGGAATATCCAATATGACCGTGAACATCAGACGTTGTCCATGCGCTATGCCGACGGTCACGCCTATTTAGTGGACATGGACTGGATAGAGTCTATGCAAAGCGATCCGAACTCGTTAGATGACTCACAGTTGCGCAAAGTTGCCTGTATGCCGTTTGGCACGCGCGCCTTTGATGAGCACCTGCTTGCCAACGAAGAGTATCTGGGCGACGCCACGCCCCACGCCTGCACAGCTTTCCTGCCAGTCTGGCAGGGGCGCGCCCTGGCGCGCCAGGGCGATCTTGAGGGTGCCCTGGCCAAATTTGCCGAAGCGCAGGTGCTAGACCCAGCGCTGGTCATTGACCCACAGCGGGAAGCCAATCGCCAATCCGCCGCTAGCCTCACACGCAAGGTTATTGGCCTAGCGCGCCGTGGCGAGATCACCGCCAGCCTGGCTGCCATCAGCCAGGCGTTGCAACTCGACCCACAGGTGGTGATCGATGCCGACACCTGGCATTCACTTTGCCGGAGTGGCAGTTTGCATGGTTTGGCGAAACAGGTGCTTTCTGCATGCGAAGAGGCAGTCGCCGCCGCGCCGAAGAATGGCGGCATCCACGATAGTCGCGGGTTGGCGCGCGCTCTCACCGGTGATAGGGAGGGAGCACTTGAGGATTTCAAGTTTTTTGTTGAGGCGAATCCGGATCGCAACTTCGAGATGCGCAAAGAGGTGATCCGACGGCTGGAAGCAGGCGAAGACCCGGCGCTTATCTTTGATGCAGCGCTGCTGGAGCAGCTCAAGAACGAGTAAAGGAAACTTCCCATGCCTTACCCATTCGCCCACCTGCATTTACACCAACAACGGCTCATCTTCCTGATCCTGTTTGTGCTCACCATGCTCGTCATGGGTACCCTCACTTGGATGGAGCGTCCGCTTGTCAAGGCGGGGGCGAGCATGATTCAATTCGAGGTGGCGGGGACGCTAGACAAGGCGCAAGCCATCATGCATGGTTGGGGCGAGGTAAACAGACAATTGGCGCGCCAGCAAACATACGTCGATTTTGTCTATCTCGTGCTCTATCCGCTCACCATTGCCCTCGGCTGTGGCTTGGCCGCGCGCCAGTTTTCACCAATCAGTTGGCTGGTGACAGTGGGTCCCTATCTGGCTTGGACGCAATTGGCGGCGGGTTTGCTGGATGCAGTGGAAGATGTGGCGCTGCTGCGGTTGTTGCAGG
>JBBRVA010000168.1:0-11784 GCA_038247295.1 Caldilineales bacterium
GCGTTGGATCTGTCCACCAGAAAGCTTGACGCCACGTGCCCCGATCATCGTTTCCAGCCCGGCGGGGAAACCAGCCCCATCAGCGTCTAGCACGGCACTTTGTAACGCACACGCCAACCGCTCCGGCTCATCTGGCCAGCCATATCCGGGGATATGGGGCCGGCTCCGTTCTGGTTCGGCGTGCGGATTGTTGGTTGTCTGTGGGGATAAAGAATCTTTTGTCATCGTAATCTCCTCTCGTTGTAACTGTTTTCTCACTTGCGAACTGAATATCGAGTATACACGCTCTAATATGACAGATGATGTCATATTAGCAATTTATCATTGATTTCAGGTAGCACAGCCTTATCCTCCCCGGCCCTCCTTAGCCTGTACGAAGCGCAGGTTAAGGAGAGGGGGAAGGGGGTGAAGCTCAGTCGTTTTTAGGTAAAAACAACGGTATGCCGTGCGACCTGTAACCATTTTTATGGTAAAATAGTGGATAGAATAACACCTGTTTCACTCATGTAGGCCAACATGATAACGCGTAAGATCATTCACCTCGATCTCGATGCTTTCTTCTGTGCGGTGGAAGAGCTACACAACCCTGCCCTGCGCGGTAAAGCCTTTGCCGTCGGCGGGCGTCCTGAAGAGCGGGGCGTTGTCGCATCTTGTTCCTACCCAGCGCGGGTGCATGGTGTCCATTCCGCCATGCCAATGAGCCAGGCGCTGCGTCTCTGCCCCGGTTTGCTGATTGTGCCAGCGCGCCACAAGGTGTATGGTGAAGTGTCGGGCCAGGTAATGGTGCGCCTGCGCGCGTTGACGCCCTGGGTCGAGCAATTATCCATTGATGAAGCCTTTCTCGATGTGACCGATTTGCCCGACGATGCCGAAACACTGGCCCGTCGCTTGCAGACGACCATTCGTAATGAATTAAAATTGCCCTGCTCGCTCGGTGTAGCCACCAACAAACTGGTCGCTAAGATCGCCAACAACGTCGGCAAGGCGGGTGCCAAAAAGGAAGCTTCGTCAGCTGATGGCGCCTCATCAAGCGCTGGGCAACCACCCAACGCGATCACAGTTGTGCCGCCGGGGCTTGAGGCCGAATTTCTGGCCCCTTTGCCTTGCGATGAACTCTGGGGTGTTGGCCCCAAAACGGCAGAGCGGTTGGCGGCACTGGGTATCCACACCATCGACGCGATTGCGCGCTGGCCAGAAGCCGATATGCTGCACCGCTATGGCAAAAATGGCATTGATCTATCGCAACACGCGCGTGGCCTTGATAATCGCCCGGTGGTCACCGGGCGCGCGAGTAAATCAATCAGCCAGGAGACGACTTTTGTGCGCGACGTGGTTGATCGGGCCCAGTTGCAGCGCATTGTGCAGGAGCAGGCCGAAGAGGTAGGCCGCACGCTACGCCGTAAAAGGTTGACGGCTACGACGGTTAAGTTAAAGCTGCGTTGGGCCGATTTTACGACCGTCACGCGTCAGGTCACCTTGGCCCAGCCGACTGATGAGGGTGCCCCGCTCGTCGCTGCGGCAACTCAACTTTTGGCCAAGGTTTGGCAAGCCCAAGCCGTGCGTCTGATCGGTGTCGGCGTGAGTGGCCTGGGTGCGGCGGTGCGGCAGATGAATTTGTGGGATAAACCGAATGAGAAGGAAGATCGGCTGCAAGAGGCGATTCAAAAACTACAGGCCCGTTTTGGCGAAAAAGCGGTGCAGCGGGGGGATACGTTTTTGTCAGCGGATGATGAATAGAGTAAAAGGCAAAAAATGCGTTCCGATCGCCTCCTTTCTATCCTCCTGCTTTTACAAGTTAACCAGCGCATGACAGCGCGCCAACTGGCGCAACGCTTTGAGGTTTCGGAGCGCACGATTCTGCGCGATATGGACGCCCTTAGCGCGTCGGGTGTGCCGGTCTACGCCGAACGGGGCAGCGGTGGCGGCTGGGAATTGTTGGAAGAGTATCGCACCAATTTGACCGGGTTGAACTTGACCGAAATTCAGGCGCTCTTTTTGCGCACGCCTGCCCGTCTGCTGGCCGATCTGGGCTTGACCCAGGCGTCGGAGACGGGTTTTACCAAACTGCTGGCCGCGCTGCCTGCCATGCAACAGCGTGAGATTGCTCAAATATCCGCCGGATGGGGACGGTTGGGTAAAAGTGGAGATGCAACTGGATGTAGAAGAAAATGCGTGCAGTTATGTCCTGAGCTTTGGCCCGCGCATCGAAGTGTTAGCGCCACCATCGTTGCGCACAGCGGTAATTCAGTCGGCCAAGGCGCTGCTTGCAGTGTATCAAGCGGTGGAAGAGTAGGGCTTGCTCTGATTCCATCGAACACGACAGCAGATTCAGAAAACAACAGATGAGCGCACAGATCAATCTGTTGTTTTCTGAATCTGCTGTCGTGTTTTAGCCTTGATCGTTACGCTAATTTAGCGTAGGTCACCGGCGTTACCCGGCCAAAATTCCTTCAATCGTCTGCAACTCTTCCGCCGCAAAAGCCAGATTTTTTACCGTGCCGGCCGCATCTTCGATCTGCGCGACTTTGCTAGCGCCAATCAGGGCCGAGGTTACCTGGGGATGGCGGAGCACCCAGGCCAGGCTCATCTGGGCCAAGGTTTGACCACGCACCTGGGCCAGTTCATTCAAGCGCTGAACTTTGGCGACCTTTTCGGGCGTCACCTGATCCGCTTTGAGCGCACCATGCGGTTTGGCCGCGCGTGAATCGGTGGGGATGCCGGCCAGATACTTATCCGTCAACAACCCTTGTGCCAACGGCGAAAAAGGAATACAGCCAATGCCTTCTTCACCCAGCGCGTCAAGCAGACCATTTTCGATCCAACGGTTGAACATGTGATAGCTGGGTTGGTGGATCAAACATGGTGTGCCCAGTTCACGCAATATTTTTGCCGCCAGGCGCGTCTGTTCCGGCTGATAGGAAGAGATGCCGACGTAGAGCGCTCTACCGCTGCGTACAATGTAGTCAAGCGCGCGCATAGTTTCTTCCAGCGGCGTGTCTGGATCGGGGCGATGGTGATAAAAAATGTCTACATAGTCCAGCCCCATCCGCTGCAAACTCTGATCCAGGCTGGCGACCAGATATTTGCGCGAGCCCCATTCGCCGTAGGGGCCAGGCCACATGCGGTAGCCGGCTTTGGAAGAGATGATCAGTTCGTCGCGATAAGGTGCCAGATCTTCGCGCATAATTTTGCCAAAAGTCTCTTCCGCCGAGCCAGGGGGCGGACCATAGTTATTGGCCAGATCAAAGTGCGTAATCCCCAAGTCGAACGCCCGCCGTAACATGGCGCGGCTATTGGATACCGTATCGACACCGCCAAAGTTGTGCCACAGCCCCAGCGAGATCGCCGGTAACTTCAGGCCGCTGCGGCCACAGCGGTTGTATTGCATCGCTTCGTAACGGTTATCGCTAGCAACGTAAACAGTCATCATTTCCTCCCAGTTTCATTATATTCATTGGATGTTTATTGGATCCATTGTACGCTACTCTGTCCGCAATCCAGAAACCACAATTCTATTTACCCTGCTCAATTATGCCATTTGCTCAGCCAATGGCCTTACTGTTATAGTGCTTAAGTTGGACTTTATTCATAAATATAAAACGGAAACAGAAAGAAGCTATGGCTACTTATACGCCTGAACCGGTCGTCGAAGGTACAGACGGAACAGATTTGACTTTGCCAGTAACTGCCAACGAATTGCATGGACCGCTGCCTGCGCAACAAGGTGGATCCCCCCGGCGCCGTGTCTTTAACCTGGCCTGGCCGGTGATCAGCGAGAACTTTTTAGAAACGATGCTCGGCATCGTTGATACCTGGTTGGTGGCTAGCCTGGGCGCGGTGGCGATTGCCGGTGTGGGCACGGCGATCCAGTTTATGTTTTTTGTGATTGCGGCGCTGAGCGCAGTTTCAGTGGGTAGCTCGGTCCTGGTGGCGCAAGCAATCGGCGCACGCACCTTTACCCGCGCCAGCCAATTGGCCAAACAGTCACTGGTCTGGAGCGTTATCTTTTCGATCCCGCTGATCCTGATCGGATTGGTCGCTTCCGAACAGTTGATCGGCATCTTTGGCGTGGAACCGGCCGTGCAAAAGATCGGCGCTGAATATTTGCGCGTCACGATGGGTACGGTTGTCGTTTTGACACTCCTCTTTCTGGGCGGCGGTGTGTTGCGCGGGGCCGGTGATTCGCGCACGCCGATGTTGGTGACGGCGCTGGCCAATGTGATCAATGTGATTCTGGCTTATGGGCTGATCTTTGGCGCATGGGGCTTGCCAGAAATGGGCGCAGTGGGCAGTGCCTGGGCCACGTTTGCGGCGCGCGGGGTTGCCCTCATCTTGCTCTTGTATGCCATGTGGCGCGGCCGTAATGGCGTTTCGATCCGCGGCGCGGACGGTTGGATGCCACAATGGGGTGTCGCCCGCCAGGTCTTAAAAATCGGTGTGCCAGCCGCGGTCGAGCAAGTGCTGATCTCGGTTGCCTTCTTGATTTTTACCATTGTGATCGCCCACCTGGGCACGATGGCCCTGGCTGCGCAGCGGATCGCGATGAATGCAATGTCGCTCTCTTTCTTGCCCGGCTTTGGCTTTGGCATTGCTGCTACGGCGCTGGTCGGCCAGAGCATCGGCGCGCGCCAACCCGACGAGGCGCGCGTCATGGGCAACATCGCCACGCTTTGGGGCGTGATCTGGATGAGCTTGCTGGGCTTGATCTTTCTGCTCTTTCCCGAAGCCATCATGCGCTTTTTCTCCACTGATCCGGAAATTGTCGCAACGGGTGCGAGTGGCTTGCGCATCATTGCTTTTACCCAACCCTTCTGGGCCGTGGGTTTTGTGCAAGCCGGCGCCCTGCGCGGTACAGGTGATACTCAGTATCCGCTTTGGGTGAACACCATTGCGATGTGGGCAGCGGTGGGCCTCAGCGCGCTCTCGGTCTGGTATGTAGATAGCAGCATGGCGGCGGCCTGGGCTCCCTTCTTGCTGACTGCGCCACTGGCAGCCTGGTTGATGTGGCGACGTTTCCACCGTGTCATTACGACAGTCGCACCGACTGTTTTGTAAGTGGTAATTAGGAGATTAGAGATTGGGAGATTGGTAATTGCACCAATTATCAATCTCCCAATCTCTAATCTCCTAGTCTCTATCTCTTCCTCACCACGCCACATACCCCCCACACACCGGAATACACTGGCCAGTGACATAATCAGACAGATCGGTAACGAGGAATTCGACCACCCGGGCCGCCTCTTCTGGTTGGCCGACGCGCCCGAGGGCAATCTGACTGGTGAGGGTATCCCCCGCTTTGTCCCAATTACGCATCGTGCGCGACGAGGCGATAAAGCCGGGCGCAATGCAGTTGACATTGACGCCGTAAGGGCCTAACTCCGCAGCCAGCACGCGCGTGTAATGGGCCACCCCTGCCTTGGCAATTTTATAAGGCATACCGCCGCCGTTGCGACCACTCCATAAGCCGGCTTGTGAAGACACATTAACAATCTTCCCCGACCGCTGGGCTTGCATGGGGCGGCTGGCTGCCTGGCAACAGAGAATGGCGCTGGTGAGGTTGATATCCATAATATAGCGAAACCGCTCTGGTGGCGCGCCAGATGCCGAGTCATCGCTGTTTTCGTGGCGCAGATTGCCGCCGGCGTTGTTGACGAGAATGTCGATCCGGCCCAATTTGCCCAGGACCTCCTCGAACATGCCATCGACTGCGTCCTTATCGGTCACGTCTGCCTGGATGCCAAGCGAGCGGCGGCCCATTGCTTCGATTTCGGCCATCACACTTTCGGCGCCCAGTTGCTCGTCGTACTCGCGGGCAGAACTGAGATTTACATCGTTGATCACCACATCCGCACCCAGCCCTGCCAGGTGGAGGGCATAGGCCCGTCCCAGCCCGCGGCCAGATCCAGTGACGAGGGCGACTTTGCCGGCTAATTTCATCTCGTTTTCTCCTTCAGGTTAGAAAATGCATGTAGCACGATTTTTTAACTCGTGGTACGGTTGTGCCGCTTTATGTAGCACGAGTTGAAAAATCGTGCATGTGTGCCTCGCAAATGACGCATCGCCAATGGCTGTACCCGATTTAAAAAATCGGGGTACAGTTATACGGCGCGTAACAAATGTTCGAAAAGTCGGTCTACTTCTTGCCGGGTCTGCTCGTCCAGGGTGTAACCCACGGGGCCGCGCACCGTCGCCTGCGCAAAAATGCCCTGCTTGACCAAGAGATATTTTTCCACCGCAATAAAGGCATCCAAACTGGTCTGGATCGCAATCAGGGCGGAAATCGGCATTGAGAGTTGATAGATACGCGCTTCGTCGCCGCTCTCCAATGCGCGCCAGAGGGCGACAATGCCTTTGATCAAATCAGCGCCAGGCATGGTGCCGACGATACCGCGGCGATAGCTATCCACCAAAGCAATGCCGCCCGAACCTTCTAAAACTTGGGCGCCCCCACCTGTGGCTTCGCGCAGGGCGCTCAAACGCGGGCCAAGTGGGGTGGCTTCTGGTTTAAAGAGAACACGGTCACCAAACGCGTGCCAAAGACCCGCCTGCATGGCGATCGGTAGCGGTCGGCCGACATAGCCACTCGCATCTTGTACGATGACGGGGATGGTGATGGCATTGAGAATCTGTTCGTAGTAGCGCTGCACTTCAGCTTCGGCGGCCGCAATAGAAATGGGTGGGATGACCATGACCGCGTCGGCGCCTACCGCTTCGGCTTGTTGCGCATAATAGACGGCAGTGTGGGCAGATTCGGCCCCGGCGCTGATAATGACCACACCGCGCGTTTTGCCAAATTGACAGGCCGCGGCGGCCAATTGTTCGCGTTCTTGGCTGGAAAGACGCAAGGTTTCAGAGACCATGCCCATCACGATGCCGTTTGCACCCTGATCATAAAGCCAGGTAATTTCTTGTTCTAGCGTGGCGAAGTCGATCGATAGATCGGGTTGGAATGGGGTCTGAAAAACGGGTAGAACGCCCTGGATCGTACGGATTAGGCCAGGTGTTGCAGCCTGAAGATCGGTCATTAGATATCTGCCTTTTAGTCAATTCAATTGATGCGACAGGAGATACTGCATAAGGTTATTAGCTAGATTTATATGCGAGAACCGGCTGGCTGTCAAATGACAAATTTTATCCATCGAATAAAAAGCTAAAAATTGGCGGTGTCGAAATATTCTCGCCAATAAATAATCTTTCCTGCTTGGAGCTCAAAAATAATCGCATCTTCGGCCGTATGGCGATTGCCGTCAGCATAGCGTTTTTCGCTCCATGTCCATTCGGCTGCGCCCTGGTTGTCGTCCACGAACACCCGCCTAATCTGTACCTTCACTTCACCAGCGTCTGCGAAGAAAGCGTTGATCGCCGTGCGGATCGCTGCCTGCCCTTGCCAGCATCCACCGGGTGAAATAAAGAGCGCGTCTGGGGCAAAATCTGCTAGCGCTGCGTCCACATCGGCTGCTTCCCACGCCTTTGCTTGGCGTTCCACCAATTGATAGGCTTGCGTGTTGTTCATTGTCTTGTCTCCTTTATGCTACCAACTTTTTCTGTTCGTAATATTGTGATAAACTGGTCAATTGGTCCGTCGAGTAATCGATTGGCTCGGATCGATAGGCAATGTAAACAATTTGCTAACATTGTGCTAATCTGTTTCTAACGCAACGGCGCGAAAAATAAGCGTTGTAGTTCATTCCCAAATTTTACTGATCGGCGGTAACGGGTGGACAACAAGCGGCCATCTTTCATGATAGTACCAATTTTTTGTAGGAGACGCTATGATTGAAGTTCATAATCTGACCAAATCCTATGGTCCAATCCAGGCGCTAAAGGATGTCAGCTTTAGCGTGGCTGAAGGCGAAATTGTCGGCTTGCTAGGGCCAAATGGCGCAGGCAAAACGACAATTATCAAAACGCTTACCGGCTATCTCCAGCCGGACGAAGGTAGTGTGCAGATCGATGGACTGGATGTCTTAACACAAACGCAGGCTGCACAAGCGCGTATTGGCTACCTGCCCGAGAACGCTCCCCTCTATCCCGAGCTTTCGATTCAAGGCTATTTGAAGATGATTGCCGAGTTGCGCCAGATTCCTGCCGCTGAACAGCGCGATCGCCTTTCGGATGCTATCTATGCGACCGGTCTGAGTGACCGGCTGACGCAGCCAATTGGCACGTTGAGTAAAGGCTTTCGCCAGCGGGTGGGCCTTGCCCAAGCAATTCTCCACCGGCCGCGCTTATTGATCTTAGACGAACCTTCTGTCGGCTTGGACCCCACCCAAATCGTTGAAATCCGTAACTTGATCCGCCGCCTGGCCCAGCATAGCACCATTCTCTTTTCGACCCACATCTTGCCAGAAGTAGAAGCACTGTGCGACCGTGTGATTATCTTAATCAACGGCGAGGTGCGCACCGATGCGCGCTTGGCCGAGTTGGCTGGTAGCACAGATGCGATTCTTATATTGGATCGACCGGTTGATAACGCCCTCAATGCCTTGCGTGGCTTGCAAGGGGTACGTGGTGTGGAGACACTGCCACGCGCCGACGGCCATGCGATCTATCGCATCTTGGGGCATGATGGTGCTGATCTCGGTCCCGCCGTCTATCAGTTGGCTAGCCAACAACAGTGGCCGCTGCGTGAATTGCGCAGTGATCGCCAGACATTGGAGACGGTCTTTAGTAAGTTGGCAACTGCGTAAGTACGATTTACGATTTTTGATTTACGCGCCCAAGGGGCACCCGGTTTCTACCCTTGAAATTATTCGTAAATCAACAAGGCATAGCTGGTTTATTCGACTGCTCTGCCAACGAAATAACCTCGTAAATCGTCAATCAAAAACTGTAAATCCAATATCGGAGTTATATCATGCGACAAATTCTTTCCATCACCCGTAAAGAACTAGATAGTTATTTCGGCTCGCCCATGGCACTGATTTTCTTGGGCGCGTTTTTAGCCGTCACCCTCTTCACATTTTTCTGGGTGGACACCTTTTTTGCGCGCGGCCTGGCCGATGTGCGCCCCTTGTTCGGTTGGATGCCACTGTTGCTGATCTTCCTGGTGGCGGCATTGACCATGCGCCAGTGGAGTGAAGAACAGCGCGCCGGCACCCTGGAGATGCTGCTCACGTTGCCTGTGCGCCCCTGGCAATTGGTTGTGGGCAAATTTTTAGCTGTGCTCACCTTGGTGGCATTGGCGTTGGCATTGACTTTGCCACTTGTCATCACCGTGGCTGTGCTCGGTCCGCTGGATTGGGGGCCGGTCATTGGTGGCTACCTGGCAGCGCTGCTGTTGGCGAGCGCCTATGCCGCCATTGGTCTGTTTATCTCTTCACGCACCGACAATCAGATTGTGGCGCTGATCGTGACCGCTTTGTTAGGTGGCATTCTGTACTTGATCGGCACGGCCAATGTCAGTTCGCTCTTTGGCGGTGCCACCGGCGGTGTGTTGCGCGCATTAGGCACCGGTAGCCGCTTTGAAAGCATCGAACGTGGTGTAATCGACTTGCGCGATCTGGTCTATTATCTCTCAATTACGCTCTTCTTCCTGGTCCTTAACACCTTCTCGGTGGACAGCAAGCGCTGGAGCCACGGGCTGCGTACACTCAATTACCGGCGCAGTGCCTCGCTTTTTGCTTCACTGATTGGCATTAACCTGCTGGTCTTGAATGCCTGGTTGACACCGCTCCACGGGCTGCGGCTGGATTTGACGGCCCAGCAGGAATATAGCCTGTCGCAGACAACCAAAGATCTGCTGGGCAACCTGCAAGAGCCGTTGTTGATCCGCGGTTATATTAGCGAAAAGAGCCATCCGCTGCTCAACCCGCTGCGCCCGCGCGTGGCAGATCTGATTCGCGAGTATGTGATCGCCGGCCAGGGTAAAGTGACCGGCGAAGTAATCGATCCAATTACCGACCCCGATCTAGAAGCCGAGGCCAACCAGACCTATGGCATCCAACCCGTACCGTTTCAGGTCGCGGATCGTTATCAGGCCTCGGTGATCAATTCTTATTTTGACATTCTGCTGCGCTATGGTGACCAGGATGTTGTCTTGAACTTTAGTGATCTGATCGAGGTTGAGCCCCGCACGGATGGCACCATTGATGTGCGGCTGCGCAATCTGGAATATGACTTGACCAGCGCGCTGAAAAAAGTGGTCTATGGCTTCCAGAGCGTCGAATCGGTGCTGGCGGCGATTGATCAGCCGGTCGAGTTAACTTTTTACCAGACACCCAACGTGTTGCCAGCCGAGCTGCAAGAGGCGCCGGCGACGATTGCAAAAGTCGGCCAGGAGATCGCCGACCAATCGAATGGCAAGCTAACCTTCCGCCAGGTGGACCCGGATGATCCCAGCAGCGGCGTCAACCGTCAACAGCTAGAGGAAATGCTGGGGTTGCAACCATTCTTGCTTTCGCTCTTTTCCAATGAAAGCTATTTCATGCATCTGGTCTTGAAAAATGGCGAAGACATGCAGGTGATCTATCCGCCCAACGATCTGAGTGAAGGCTCGGTGCGCACGGCGTTGGAAAATGCGCTGAAACGTTCTTCAAGTGGCTTCTTAAAGGTGGTCGGTTTGTGGACGCCGCCGGCTACATCCGGCCAGGACATGTTTGGTCAGCCGCCGCAACCAATTGCGTCGTGGAATATGATCAACGAGCAACTGGCGCAGGAGTACACGGTCCAGCCCGTAGACTTGACCACGGGCCAGGCGCCCACCGGCATCGATACCCTGTTGGTGGTGATGCCGCAAAACATGACGGATAAGGAGCGCTTTGCGATTGATCAATTCCTGATGCGTGGTGGCTCGGTGATCGTGGCAGCCGGCAACTATGCCATCGCCGCTAACCCGATGACCGGCGGGCTCGAGTTGCAGCCGGTGGAAGGTAGTCTGCGTGAGATGCTGCTGCACTACGGCGTTGATGTCCAACCGACTTTGGTTATGGATGATCAGAGCCAGCCCTTTGCCAACATCGTAGCGCGTGATGTGGGTGGCGCCCAAGTACAAGAGATTCAGGCGCTACAATTCCCCTTCTTTGTCGATGTGCGTCCGGATGGCATGGATCGTGAACAGGCAATTGTCGCTGGTCTGCCGGCGGTTACGCTCAACTGGGTATCGCCAGTAGTGTTGGACGAAGCCAAAAACAAAGATCGGCAGACGAGCGTGCTGCTCAAATCCAGCAATAGCTCCTGGCTGCGCACCGATACCAATATCCAGCCGAATCTTGAGCTCTACCCGGAGCGTGGTTATCCAGTCGAGGGTGAAATGAAATCGCAGCCGTTGGCGGCTGTGGTGCAGGGGGCCTTTGAGAGTTACTTCAAGGACAAACCGTCGCCTTTTGCCGAGCAACCACCTGCCGAAGGCGAAGCCACCGCCCCCACGCCTACCCCCGGTCCGGCGCCGGATTTGAGCGCACTCGACAGTTCATCAACCTCGGCACGCCTGGTGGTGATTGGCAGTGGTGAATTTCTAGACGATACTGTGCTGCAACGTTCGTCCTACTTGGTGCAAGATCAGATCTTAAACAATTTGCAGCTTGTCCAAAACGCGGTGGACTGGTCGGTGGAAGATACGGATCTGCTGAGCATCCGTTCCCGTGGCGCTTACACCCGTCTGCTGGATCCGTTAACTGAACGCCAGCAGACCACTTGGGAAGTCGGCAATTACATTGTGGCACTGCTTGCGCTCTTGCTGACGGGCGGGCTTTGGTACATGCGGCGGCGCAACGAACAGCCAATGACGCTGACCCCACAAGGTGCATTGGTGACCGCACCGGCCGCCGGAGACTAATGCTGTAC
>JBBRVA010000169.1:0-11736 GCA_038247295.1 Caldilineales bacterium
CAGCCGTCGAACTCCCACCAAACTTCGTGCCTGTTATGGGGCAGTCTAACGACGTGCCGCGCAAAGTGCTAACTGAAACACAGATGCGGGACATCGTCCGCAACGAGATCGCAGCGCTCCAGTCCGCCAGCGCCGAATACGAACAGTTGGGTAAAACAGAGGAAGCCGACACGTTGCGGATACAATTGGCCGCGCTGCGCCAATATTTGTAACAAACAAAGCAACTTTTTAGTATACACGGATCGGGCAAAACACGGATAAAACAACTAAAAATATACGTGTTTTGCCCGATACGTGTATACTACCTTGGCGGTTTGAAGTGAAGCTGCGCTAGATCGTTGTATCTTTAGCCAATCTAAAGTTCAAAAGGAGAATTGACATGCGCAAAGTGGCTCAACTGGGTCGTCGCACCTTTCTGATGCAGGTAGGTAGGGGTTCGTTTGCCGTTTTGACTGAAGTAACGCTGGGATTGGGTAGACGCGGATTAGCCGTAGCACTGGGTGGTTCCGCCCTGGCCGCGGCCTGCCAACCAATTCAGCAAGTAACCGAATCGTCCAGTCGGGCGGCGCAAACGCTCGAAGCTGTCAACTACTTTCCCGTCTTCAACCAGTTTGTCAATGCCTTTGTCTTGGTGCGCGGCAACGAAATCGCGATTGTTGATACGGGCATCGAAGGGACAACACCGATGATCGCCGAAACGATCACCGGCGCCGGGCTGGCTTGGGATAATGTCGGCCACCTGATCCTTACTCACTACCATCAAGACCACGCGGGCAGTATGGGCGATGTATTGGCGGCCGCAACCAAGGCCACCGCCTACGCGGGCGAGGCCGACATCAGTCAGTTGCCGGTAAAAACCGTCCAGGCTGTTAGTGACGGCGATGAAGTTTTTGGCTTGCAGATTATCCACACCCCTGGTCACACGGCCGGCCATATCTCCGTGCTCGATCCAGTGGGTTCGCTGCTAATTGCAGGTGACGCGATGGTCAATCAAGAAGGTGTATTGGCTGTATCACCGGCCCAGTTTACCGCCAACATGGAAGAAGCCATCGCCAGTGTCAAGAAACTGGGCAAGCTGAAATTCGACAAACTGGTGTTTGGGCATGGTGATGAGATCGCCAGCGGCGCATCCGACGCTGTGGCCGCGTTGGCGAGCACATTGTAGACTGTTTGTACTGTCCTACGATTTCCGCCCCAATAAACACAGATAGGGAAAACACGGATAGAAATAACTAAAAATATCCGTGTTTTCTCTATCCGTGTTTACCAAAAGTTATAACGCGGCGTTCAATTGCTAGCGAAATGCCCCATTAACAATCGCCTGCGCTTCGGTCTGGATCCGGCGCAGGTGAGCCTCGTCGATAAAACTTTCGGCATAGATCTTGTAAATATTTTCTGTGCCCGAAGGGCGGGCGGCGAACCAGCCGTTGGCAGTCACGACCTTCAACCCGCCGATGGCAGCGCCGTTGCCCGGTGCATGGGTTAGTTTTGCCACAATCTTGTCACCCGCCAATTCAGCCGCATCAACCGCGTCCGCCGACAGATTCTTCAAGGCATTGCGTTGCGCGGCATTGGCCGGCGCGTCAATCCGATCATAAACCGATGCGCCAAATTGGGCCGCCAATGCTTGGTAGTGCTCGCCTGGATCGCGCCCGGTGACGGCGGTAATTTCGGCCGCCAACAAGGCCAGAATAATGCCATCTTTGTCCGTCGTCCAGACCGTACCGTCACGCCGCAAGAAGGACGCCCCGGCGCTCTCTTCGCCGCCAAAGCCGTAGGCACCGCTGAGTAACCCATCCACAAACCACTTGAAGCCCACCGGTACTTCGGCCAGCTTGCGCCCCAGGTGTTCGGCCACGCGGTCGATCATGGCGCTGGAGACCAGGGTTTTGCCAATCGCGGCGTCCGCCGGCCAACCGGGCCGATGTTGGAAAAGATACCAAATTGCGACAGCCAAATAATGATTGGGGTCCATCAGCCCGGCGCTTTTGGTCACAATGCCGTGGCGATCGGCGTCCGGGTCGTTGCCAAAAGCGATGTCAAAGCGATCTTTGAGATGAATCAGGCCGGCCATCGCATAGGGCGAAGAGCAATCCATACGGATTTTGCCATCCTTATCGACCGTCATAAAGGCGAAGGTGGGATCCACGCGGCGGTTGACGACTTCGATGTCCAGACCATAGTGATTGGCAATCGGGTCCCAATAGTCGATGCTTGCGCCGCCCATTGGGTCGGCACCGATTTTTAAACCCGCGGTGCGAATCGCTTCCATATCGATCACATTCGCCAAATCGGCCACATAGGGAGCAATATAATCATGCTCGTGCGTGGTAGCGGCTTGCAGCGCACGCGCCAGCGGCATGCGCTTAGCCCCGTTTAGATTGGCAGCCAGAAGCGCATTGGCTCTTTGTTGAATCGCCTGCGTCATTTCGGCATCCGCCGGTCCGCCTTCGGGTGGGTTGTACTTAAACCCCCCATCGCCGGGCGGATTGTGTGACGGGGTGATCACAACGCCATCCGCCAACCCAGCAGTGCGCCCACGGTTGTGGGTTAAAATGGCATGCGAAATGGCCGGCGTAGGCGTATAACCGCGCCCGGTTTGGATCATGATCTCAGCCGCGTTGGCGGCGAAGACTTCGATCGCGGTGGAGAGCGCCGCCTCGGAAAGCGCATGCGTATCCATGCCCAGGTACAGCGGCCCCGTGATCCCTTTGGCCTGGCGCATTTCGCAGATCGCCTGACAGATGGCGACAATGTGCGCCTCGTTAAAGGTATTATCGGTAGCGCTGCCGCGGTGGCCCGATGTGCCAAAGGCGACCAATTGCGCCGCGTTTTGGGCGTCTGGCTGGCTGGTGTAGTACGTAGAAAGCAAACGCGGCACATTGATCAGTAGCTCGATTGGTGCCGGTTGACCAGCAAATTTGTTGAGTTCCATCGCTTTCCCCCTAAGCGCTAAGTGAACATGAATGATAAGTTTGTTATAGCATCGCATTAGTTCATCTAACAAATAGTGGGGATTGGAGATTGGGGATTAGGCGCCTAATCCCCACTATTTGTTAGATGAGCTTTCTGGGTTATCAGCGCACGACAACCGGCAGGAAGATTTTAAGCTCGGCGACCAACTCGCTGAAGAAGAGCGTTTCACGGTCATCCGCAATCACTTGGACGGTGCCGCCTGTCTCGATAAAATATTCGGCCCGCACCACCGTCTGGCCAATCGCATCCGCATGCTTGGCAAAGCTGGCAATTACCTGGCCATTGGCATTTGTCGTACCGGTAACCACCTGGGCACCGTTCAGTGTGCCTTGGGTGCCAGTGTCATCGCTGACGCCAATCCGCACGTTGACGCCGGCGACTGGATCGCCCCACGCGTCGCGCACGGTGGCGATCAGCGCCGACGCGGTCGCACCGGTTGAGAGATCAGCCGGGCTGGCGGTTAGATCAATCGTATGGACACCCGCGGCGCGAATGTAAACCGTGGCAGTGGCGCTCTTGCTGTCCACCAACGCGATTACCGTCGCGTCACCCGGCTGTGTGCCAGCCGTCAGCGTTGCCGTGACGCGTCCGTTCTTTGTCTGCGCGGCAATGGTCGCCGCATCGACACCCGCCGCAGTCGCGGTTGTTGCATTCGCACCGGCGACCGTAATGCTGCCCAAACTGGTGGTTAGATCAACATTGGTGCCGTCGACCACAGGCAATCCGGACACATCATAGACGAGCAGAGTCAACGTTGCTGTGTCCACACTATTGGGTCGAATGGCGGCTTCCCCCAATGGGTTGAGCAACACCACCTGGCTAGCCTCGCGGTAACGGGTAACGGTCGTACTGTCGCTATCGCTGATCGCCCCCCGCTCGCGCTCGGTGAAGGCCACAGTAACCGCGCCCGTGGCCAGCGAAGGACCGTCGAAAAAGGCCTGGCTTGGCGTCACCAATAATTCTCGGTCAATCGTTTGGCCGGCGCCAATACAGACGCCCAAGAGTTGCTCGCTGCCATCGTCACCCAGCGGTAGCGTCCATTGATAGCTCCAGCCTTCTGGCACAGTCACGCTGTCGGCATAGCCCGCAAAGCATTGTTGCACACTATCGTGATTGGTGACGCGCACAGGCACCGCCAGCACACCGCCGACATAGGTGATATTCTTGTTGAGCATGGTTACTGCGAGCGGCTGGAAGTTATAGGGTGTCGGGTCACTGCGCACAAACGCAACGCCGCCCAGTGCGCCACTCACCCAGAGATAGCCCACACCTTTGCCCGGTGCTACAAAATCCGGGATGCTAAAGATGCCATCACCGGCGCGCCCATCGCCATGCGCACCATCGTCGAAGAGCTGAAAGTCTGCGCTAAAGCGTGCGCCATCGGGCTTTTGCAGCCAAGCCGAGAGTATGTTGCCATCCACCAGTTGCGGCAGCCGCACCGAGAGCCGCACCGCGCCCACCGAAGGCAACTGGCGCTCGCCCAGTGTGCTGGCCTGGATCGAACTGGCGGCCAGCGCGCTAAAGGTGAAGGTGCCTTCGGTGTCGGGTTGGGCGTCGATGGTGGCGGTCCACTCGCCCACGTTGCCGTTGACATTGACCTGCACATATTGCACCATGCGGTCATCGCCCACATTATTCATGGTGATACAAAGGACATTGGCATCAGCGCCGCTACAATCCACCGCGTTGCCCGCCGGGTCGCGCACAATCATTGGCTCGAAACGCCCACTGTAGCCAGTCTGCAAGAAACCGACGCCTTCCATCAAGCTATCAACGGCCACCTTGTAGACGCGGCTTGGTTGCGGTGGCGCAGGGGTAAACTTGTAGCCCATGCCACTGAAGGCGCCGGCAGCATCCTTGTCGCTGACTACGACCGCCCGATCCGGCTGAAAGGGCGAAAAGGCTGTGGCGCGCACGCCGATCGTCGCGTTGGCCGCGTCGGTGCTGGTCAGGCTGTTGTAGAGATAGCGGATTTCGCCCGTTTTGCTGTTCAGCCAAACCTGATATTTGCGCAGAAAATTGGCATTGAACGCCGCACAGCCGTGGGTGGAGATCACATGCCAGTCGGTCTCATGTTGCGTGCTGTAAACTTTGGCAAACCAGCCCGTGTTGGGCAAGAAACCGGAACAGGGCGCATTCGTTTGATCGGGACCGAGTGCGCCACTTGCTTGGCCTGGTGTGGCACCGGCAGCGGCCACGGCGGGCGGAAAGTCACCCGACCATTGCGGGCCGCCGCGCAGATTTTCGAGATAGGATTTTTCTGGGATACAAAATTGACCCGAACAGGGATTAAACTCGATATAGCCATCGAGCGAGACGCGCACCCGGGTCATCGACGCGCCATAGAAGCTGAATGGCTGCGGCAAATCGTAGGTGGCGCTCCACTTATCATTCTTACCAAAGCCGCCGCGGTCGTCACCAGTAAGCGGCGGCAGCAGTTCGATCCATTGGTACTCGCCCGCATCCAGCCGATCCCAGCGATAGGTGAATTTGTCGCTGACATAATCACTCCACTTCCCCGCGCCGGCGCTGTTGGCCACCTGGGCGCGCAGAATATCGGCGGCGCTGCCCAGTTGATCTTCGCGCACGTAGATAAACTGGCCCCCCGAACCAAGCGATGTGAGCAGATAGGGCACGATGCCGGTTGATTGGCTGCCATTGGCGGCGTTGCCCAGATAGTTGATCTCGCCACCGGTTACGTCGCTCATCTTGGTGGGCAGAACGCCCGCGCAACCGCCCAGCATGGCAAAAGAGCCGCGGATCTGCTGTGCATTGAGCAGGCGTTTGGTGTTTTCTACCGAGGGATAAAGTGTGCTGCTGCGGTCGGTATAGAGCCAGATGTCACCGCCTTTTTGCAATTGGGCGGCCTGGGCCAGTGCGTTGAGCGCGCCCACATTACAGTCCGCATCGGCCGCGCCGATCGTGGTCAAGGCGTCAATCGCGGGATTGACGAGGTCGGCGTAAAACTTTTGCCCCACCGGCTGTTGCAAACCGCTGCTCGTGTTGTTAAAGGTGTAAAGGTTGAACTCGGTGCCCTTGGGCGCCGGGGCCAGATCGTTGACCTGTTCCTTCATTACGGTTTTCACCGCGCCCAGTTTGCCGGACGCGGCCATACTGGCGCTGTTGTCGACAATCCAGGTCAGATTCTTCCACCAGCGAAAATCTTCCGGCGCACCACCAACGGGCACGTCATGGATGGCCTGTAGGCTACTGGCGCTAACTGCGGCGGCAGAGCTTGTCGAAGCCGTCGCCGCGCCGTTCAAAAAACCAGGGCGGATGCCAATATTCTGCTGCACAATCGCACCCACCGCGCCCGTAGACGGTTTGCCAGTATCAAACCAGGACCAGAGGTAAACAAAGGCGGTGCAGGTGTCATCAAAAATATCGCCATTTTCCGCGAAGTTGGGGGCGGTGAAAACCTGTTGCAGCGTCATTGCGCCAAAGCCGGTGCGATCTTGCTTGTCATCGGTGGCGGGGCCACTATCTTCCAAATCCCAGAGCATAGCGGCAATCGCGGCTTCGTTATAGGAAGTATTAAGCGTTGTCGAAAAGGTATCGCGCGTCTCCAGATCGTAGCCACCCATATTGCCCATCGCGTCGCCGTCCAGATACCAATTGCCATTCGTACGGCCAAAGGCGTTGCGCACGGCGCTTTGGTAATAGTTGGCATAGCCCTCGGACCAAGCAAGCTCCAAGTCACCCAAATTCTGGCTGGACGAGTGTTCACCACCGGGAGTGTCATCGCAGCCATAGTTGTCATCGGCTTGATGATTCCACTCGTGGATGATCACACTGTCGTCCCACTGATCGGGGTCGGCCGGGCCATCGGCAATGTTGATGTGATCCCAGACATAGCCGTTGTAATACGAGCCATCCAGTTCGTCGCCTGCTTCCCAATTGATCTCAGCCTGGTAATCAAAGATCGCATCATCACCAACCGCGCCGCCATTGTTATTCCAAAAGGTCCAGGCGTCGAGTACAGCGTCCGCCATGTTCATGATACCGCTCTGTTCCAACGTCAGGTTGTAGTTTTTCTCATACGTACCGCCCTCCGAATCGAAGGGATTACTGTCAAATTCATAGACATCTTCAGGCGGGATCAGGCCATCTTCTTGCACTTCGACAATGTCGTGCCCTTGCGGCGAACGAATGACGGCATGCAAGCGCACGTAGAGCTCCAATTCGTCGTCAAAGAGGCCATCGTCATCGCAAAAACTGAAGGCATAACGCCCTTGTGCATCGGTTAACATTTCGCCGTAAGAGTCGTCAAAGAGAGTATCTTCCTCGCGCATCTCCACCAACGCCGACCGCACAGGCACCAATGTATCCGGCGCATATCCGCTCTGGGTCGGTGTTCGCTCGGTGCGCTGGATGACACCGCGCACGGTAAAGCATGGGTCGGCGTCCGGGGCCTTGGCTTCGGACGCGATGGCGATTTGTGCTCCTGTTTCCAACATGATCGACCCCATCGGGCTGACGGCGTTCGGGTCTTTAGTAGAAATCGTTACATTGCCGCTGGCATCGACCACCAGAAAAAGCACGGCGCTATCGACAAAGCGCGCCGATTCATTCAGCGGCAACAATGCAGTCACGCCTACCTTGTAGATGCCTGCCCCTGGTAACCGCACCCGCCGCACTTGGTTTACAGGAACATTGGCGACAGGCAGATCCCAACTGGTTGCGGCGGGGCCGTCGAGCAGTTCGCCGCCATCCAACAGCGTCCACGTCAGATGCAAGGTTGGCACGGCAATGCCAGGAATTGCCTGAGCGGTCAGCGTCACTTCGTTGGTGGCGCTGGCAACACCGGTGAGCGTCACATCGATACGACCAGTGTTGATGTCGTGCGCCCACGCCACCTGGGGTAAGGCCAGCGCGAGGAGTAAGGGGATTAACAACAGAAAGGTGCGAATTAAAGACATACACAACTCCTAGAGAATGAAACGGTTGATACTAAATGTGAATGTAAAACGGGGATTGTAACACTGTCATCGTCAATTTTACCTCATAAAGCTATATAGACGATTTTTTACCGGTTCGGTTACGCTCTTCTGGCCACGCCAAGTGGGCAAATTATCCAGCGTCTCGACAGCAGGCAGCACTTCAAACACAATGGGTTTGAATCTCACTCCACGCACAGGGGCAAATCCTTGGTTATGGTATACTGACCACTATCGAATACTCAGGCGCAGCGGCAGGTGGCAACCCAAGGCGACAACCCCGTTGCATCGCTACCCAGGGAGGAGACAAGATAATGGTTGTTGAGCAGATTGGCATCTTACACCCCGGTGACATGGGCATCTCGATTGCGGCTTCGGCGCAAAACAGTGGCCATACGGTCTATTGGGCGTCGGCGGGACGCAGCGCGGCTACCCAGCGCCGGGCCGCTAAATTCGAATTGCGTGATGCACAGACATTGGCGCAGCTTTGTGCCGAATGCTCGATCATTGTCAGCGTCTGTCCACCGGATGCCGCTGAAACCGTAGCCGAGCAGGTGATCGACCACGGCTATCAGGGGATCTATCTGGATGCGAACGCCATCGCCCCACAACGAGCCGAACGAATCGGGCAAGCGATGGCCACCGCCAACATCAGCTTTGTGGATGGTGGCATTATTGGTGGGCCGGCCTGGCAACCGGGCACAACATGGCTCTACTTGTCGGGTCCACAAGCAGAGACAGCGGCGGCCTGTTTTGCCGCCGGGCCCCTGGCCACACAGGTGATCGGGGAGACGATTGGCAAGGCGTCAGCACTCAAAATGTGCTATGCTGCCTATACGAAAGGGACAACGGCCCTGCTAGCAGCCGTTGTCGCCACAGCGGATCAACTCGATGTGGGCGAGGAACTTTATCAACAATGGGCACGCGAAGAAGCCGACGCCGCCAAACGAAATGTGCAACGTGTACGCGGGGTAACGGCCAAAGCTTGGCGTTTTGCCGGGGAGATGGAAGAGATCGCAGCCACTTTCCAAGCTGCCGGCCTGCCCGACGGTTTCCATCTAGCCGCCGCCGATCTGTACCGTCGGATCGCCCACTTTAAGGACGCAGCCGCCACGCCCGCGATCGAGGAAGTACTGAGCGCACTGCAGCACACTCACGCTACAGAAAGCGATGCAACGAAAACAGAGGACAGGTAACAAGTACACGCCAACTTGGGGTTCATAAAAGCATAATTGCGCATTATCGCCCTTCCAGGGTGACAATGCGCAAGGTTAAAGGTTGATAGACCCCTTAAACAAAGCTAGTTCAAGCCCCAGAAGCAGCGCCAGCTAAATATTGCCGCATCCGCGTGATCGCCAACTCGGGATCGCGCAGCAGACCGGCTTTGTCGGCCAGCACAAAAAGCTCGGCCAAATGTTGTACAGAACGGGCGCTTTCCTGCGCCGCCACCATCTTGAAGTGTGTTTGCTGGCCATTGAGCCAGGCCAAAAAGACAATCCCCGTTTTGTAATGGTAGGTTGGCGTCTGGAAGATATGGCGCGAAAGCGCGACCGTCGGATCGAGCAAGGCGCAGTACCGTTGCGTGTCACCGGCGTCGAGGGCGTGAAAAGCAGCCGCGGCCACGGGCGCAATTGCATCGAAAATGCCCAACAGCGCATGGCTGTAGCCCTGTTCGTCACCTAGAATCAAGCTCGGATAGTTGAAATCATCACCGGTATACATCTTAATCCCGGTTGGCAAGCGACGGCGCATCACAATTTCGCGCTCGGCGTCGAGCAGCGAGATCTTGATGCCGTCGATCTTGGCGGCGTTTTCCTGCAAAATGGCGAGACAAGTATCCATCGCCGCGGCCAGATCACGTGAACCCCAATAGCCCGCCAGTTGCGGATCAAACATGTCACCCAGCCAGTGGATGATCACCGGCTGTTGCACCTGGCGCAAAATGTGGTTGTAGACGCGCGCATAATCATCTGGGCTTTGTGCACAGGCAGCCAAGGCGCGGCTCGCCATCATGATCACCTGCCCACCTAACCCTTCAACGTAGCCAATCTGCGCTTCGTAAGCGGCGATCACCTCGTCCACCGTTCGTGTTGGGCTGGGTGGCACATGATCGGTGCCCGCGCCACAGGCCACGACACCACCGACCGCCTTGGCCTCGGCGATCGAGCGGCGGATTAACATCTGGCTGACCGGCCAATCCAGCCCCATGCCACGCTGGGCGGTGTCCATCGCTTCGGCCACCGCAAAACCAAGCGACCAGAGATGGCGGCGGTAGGCCAAGGTGGCGTCCCAATCCAGTTGCGCCGGTTTGCTTTTATCAGTGTGATCCGCTAGTGGATCGGCCACCACATGCGCGGCGGCAAATGCAATCCGGCTGGTGAACGGCTGCGCAGCCTGTGCAAGGTTATGCGGTTCACCGACTGTGTACGAGGTAAGGCTGCCATCGAATAAAGGTAGATTAATGGTCGTTGGCATAAGATCTCTTCTCTTTTATGGAGAGCACAAGTTAGGTTCAGATTATTCTATCGGTGGGTGAACGCCAGCCAACATCCAAAGCTGCCTAGCACGCACCAACCAATCATTGTTTAAGCGTAGCAACACAATAGTCGCACGCCCAGATGCGGTTTTTCCTCCGATATAGAGACTATCTTCACTCCAGGCAAAATGATCAGGCCATGCTTGCCGACGAGGATGATATAGTGGAGTGATATTCCCGGTTGATGGGTCAATATTCGTTACAGCATCATGCTTGAATTCGTTGCAACGATAACAACACAGGCATAGATTGGCGATATTGGAATCCCCGCCAGCGGCAAGGGGAATAATATGATCAACCAGCATAGGGATACCGACGACAGTCGGGCTACGACAATAGCTACAGCGATATATCGCATCAATTTCAACCTGACGACGCGTGCGGGCTGATATTCTGGTGCGACGCGGCATCAGTTTGTGGGCACAAGCAATGGCGCGAGCGAATGACCACGCCACTTTAGCAAGGCCATGGCATAGGATCGACGCATGACAAAGTGATCAACGGTATCACGGAGGACAGTCAGTTCGGATTCCTCTACTGGATTGAGCATCCCAGCTTGCTTTTTTTTCAGCAAAACTTGATGACGCGACCACTGCAGCGGAGGAAGCTCAGCTTTGGTGATCGCCCAAAGCGCTTGGTCGGTCATCGTTTGCAACGTCAATAATTCATGACGTAATTCGCTGGGCAGATCGTCCACCGCGGGTGGCAAATTGCCCTGGATACTTTGAAAGATTACTTCCTCCAGGGGTCGGTTGAGCGCGTTTGCCACATGTTGCAGCCGGTGATAGATTGCATCGGGTAAATTCAATGTGATTGGTTGGACTGCCATCGAAAACTCCTTGATCCAGTAAGATTCTCCTGTATCATAGTTCATTTGTTTGAAATTGTATAGTACAAGAAGAGGTTCGTCCACGCTTACTCCTTCACGGCGCCAATGAGTACGCCCTTGACAAAGTAGCGTTGCAGGAACGGATACAAGAACAGGATCGGCACGGTAGCGACGACGATGGTGGCATATTTGATCGTCTCGGCAATCGGCTCGACATCCCCGCCAAGGGTGCCGGTGGTCATGTCGCCGGTTTGGTTGGCGATCAAGATTTCGCGCAAAATTAGCTGCAACGGATAGAGCCCGCGGTCGCGCAGATAGATCAAGGCGCTAAAATAGGCGTTCCAGTGCGCCACGGCGTAGAAGAGGACGATCACGGCGATGGCTGGCAAGGAGAGCGGAATGACGATGCGCCAGAGGATGGTAAAATCGTTGGCGCCGTCAATACGGGCAGCCTCTTC
>JBBRVA010000170.1:0-11672 GCA_038247295.1 Caldilineales bacterium
AGAAAGGGGTGCACAATGGCCGTCAGTGAGAAATTATTCCAACGTTTGATGCAAGCCAATGAGTTGGGTGTGCGCCTAGAAATCATCGGCGGCTTACCTATTTGGGAAGCTCACCCGGTCTTGAAGCACCAACGGGCCGTGGATCGCATTCGTGAATCGCTTAAAAAATCACCAACGCAGGACGTAGGCGGCTGCGCGTGCCTTCACTATGCCGATGTCTATGTTCGCTTTGGCGACGGTTCCTTGTTGCGCCCAGATATTTCCATCTTTTGTCGCGAACCAGATGAGCAAGAAGAGGCCATTTCTTTACTGCCCGAAGCCGTAATTGAAATTGTGAGCAAAGGTTACGAAGCCAAAGATCTGGAAATTGCGCCCCGCTTTTATCTATCACAAGGTATTAAGGATATCATCGTCTTTGATCCTAGCACGTTATTAGTTTTGCATATACGCAAAAATGGCGCCCAGCGTCTTGTATCACCCGTCAATATTAGCCTGGAATGTGGTTGCGTCTGTATTGTATAAGGATGAACGCAAAGATGATTGACCAAGCGAGCACCATCCGACCGGGCGAAGAACTTAATCTCGCTCAATTGGAAAGCTACTTAGCTGAGCAACTGCCGGGCATGGCTGGGCCGCTAGTGATCGAACAATTTCCCAGCGGCTACTCGAACCTAACCTATCTGCTGCGCATGGGCGACCAGGAACTGGTCTTACGCCGGCCACCCTTTGGCGCCAAGATCAAGTCCGCCCACGACATGGGGCGCGAATATAAGGTGCTCAGCGGGCTGATCCAGGTCTACCCCAAAGTGCCACGCCCATTGCTCTACTGTGCGGATGAAAGCGTGATCGGTGCGCCATTTTATGTAATGGAACGGGTAAAAGGCATCATCCTACGCGCCCAACCGCCGCACGATATTGATCTGACCCCGGCGCTGATGCAAAAGCTCTCCATGGCCGCCATCGACAATCTGGCGGCGATCCACGCCGTCGATTATGTGGCCGCTGGCTTGGGCGAGTTGGGCCGGCCCCAAGGCTACGTGGCCCGGCAGATCGAGGGTTGGACACGCCGCTATCACAACGCCCAGACCGATGAATTGGCCGATATGGAGGCAATCATCGCTTGGTTAGCCGCGCATCTGCCGCCCGAATTCGACGCCAGCCTGATCCACAACGACTATAAGTATGATAACTTTGTGCTCGCCCCGGATGATCTAACCCGCATTATTGCTGTGCTAGACTGGGAAATGTGTACGATTGGTGATCCGTTGCTCGATTTGGGCACGACCCTAGGCTATTGGGTCGAGCCGAACGATCCGCCGGCACTGATCGGGATGTTTGGCTTGACGACTTTGCCTGGCAACCTAGACCGCCAACAGTTGGTGGAGCGCTATCAGGCGACCAGCGGTCGGGCCATCGCCGATCCTCTTTTCTATTATGTCTACGGTCTATTTAAAATTGCCGTGATCATCCAGCAGATTTACGCCCGCTACCGGCAAGGCCTCACGCAGGATCAACGCTTTGCCAACTTGATTTACGTCGTGCGCGGGTGTGGACAAATGGCGGCATTGGCAGTGGAAAAAGGGCGGATTCATCGGCTATCTGATCGCGGGTAGGGTAAAGTTGGCGAGGATACTTCTTCATCACTGATCAATTTTAATGCTCATTAATCCTCAGCCACCCTCAGCTTAATCTCACCGTGTCGTTCCGGATGTCTGCCCGTGATACCACTGTAGAATTCTCGGATCAGGGCCAGATCGGCGTTGATATCGCCGGTGGGCATAAAAGTGGGGCCAATCGCGCCGATTTTGCGCTTGAAGTCCAGGTAAGAAAAAACGATGGGTACTCGCGCGCCACGTGCGATGTGATAAAACCCAGTTTTCCAATGCTCTGTTCTGCTGCGCGTCCCTTCGGGCGTCATGGCGATAACCAGTGATGGCTGCTGCTTAAACATTGCCACCACCTGTTCGACAAAATTACGGCGCGCGCTACGGTCCACCGGGATGCCCTCCAACCAGCGCATCAATCCGCCAAAGGGCGGTTTAAAAAGCGATGATTTTCCAATCCAGTGCGGCCAAAAGCCGACCGAGATCGCCGCCAGCAACCCAATTGGAAAATCCCAATTCGATGTATGGGGAGCAAAAATGACAATATACTGGGAAGAAGCAGGAAATTCAGCCGCAATCTTCCAACCAAACAAGCGCAGAATAAAGCGACTCACGGTTTGGAGAATGGGTCGGCGTTGGAAAGGGGTGGCATCGTTCATAAAGAGCATTGTACTCGATTGGTGAAGGCTTGGGAAAATCAGGAGCAACATAACTGTGCAGCCTGTATAGTCGTTTGATCGAAGCATTGGAAATTTTGCAGGCTTGACGAAGCAGATATTCCATATTATCATTCCGCTCTCGACGCCAGCAATGGCGGCCCTGGGCATTTTCACGGTGATCTTTGTCGAAGGATTGCGTATGGGTTATGGTAAGTAAAGGTGCTTTCCCCAGTGAGGTCAGTGAGGTCAGTTATGTCAATCCCTGTTAAAAATCGAAATGAAATTCTTGCAACCTTAAAGTTGCATAAGTTCCCATTGCAACGAGAGTTCCCACTCCATCGCTTGGCTCTCTTTGGCTCATGGGCACGTGGTGATCAAACAGAAACAAGTGATGTTGATCTGTTGGTTGAGGTTGATCCGAGTATTGGTCTGCGCTTTGTTACCTTGGCGCAACGGCTTGAAGAATTGTTAGGCCGCGAGGTCGATCTTGTCTCACGCCGTGGATTGAAACCGGCACTCTGGACTTCTATTGAACCGGATCTGATCGATGTCTAAACGCGCAACACAACTTCTACTTGATGATAGCTTGGCTTCCATTGAAAAGATTGAGCGTTACATCGCGGACATGGATCGTGAACAATTTCTAGATGACGAGAAAACGATCGATGCAGTCGTACGTAACCTTGAAATCATTGGCGAAGCCACGCGCCAGTTGCCAGATGAGTTTACGGCTAAACACAGTCACATCCCATGGCGACAGATGGCAGGTTTGCGCAATCGTATTGTCCATGCGTATTTTGGCCTTGATCTCGATCTCATCTGGGCTATTATTCAAACCGATCTGCCAAGGTTACAACAACAAGTTCAAGCGTTGATAGATAACACCGACGAAATATAACAAAGCACCACCCAAAAATACAATGCAGACAAGATATATTGCGGCGTATGACACAGAAAAGCCGGTCGATTGCCTAAACGCATGCAAAAAGATCCGGGCGGTCCACGAACAGTTTGATTTTCCCGGCACCTTTTTTATTGTTGGCAAACGTTTGGAAGATGAAGGCGCAGAATACCAGGCCGTATTAGGTGACGCACCTGGTTTTGAAATCGCTTCGCACACCTATTCGCATACCATCCTGCGCGATCATCCCTTTTGTGGTCAGACGCCAGATTTCGAGGCGCGCCGGCGCGAGCTCTGGCTGGGCAAAGAACGGATCGAGCAGACTTTTCAGCGTCCTTGCCCAGGGTTACGCCCAGGCTGTGGCTTTGCCGACGCACTGCGCGGCGATCCTTGGCTGGTCAACCAAGTGGCAGCGGCCGGATTTGGCTATATCAGTTCATTGCTCTGGGGGCCAGACACGACGGTGCCGGCGCTGTTTGAAAAACCCTTTGCCTATGCAGACGAGGGCCAGCCCGATTTGTGGGAGTTGCCCGGCCACGGCTGGCACGAAAATCTGCTCAAGGCGCACAACCTGACGGTGCAGGTGCGGCGGATTGTGGCCTGGCCATCACCTTTTCCCGAAGCGGTCCCGTTGCGCCCGATCACCACACCAGAAGAAGAGTTTGCGATCAACAAGCTCTTTATCGACCGCGCCATCGATCTCGGCCTACCCTACGTTTCATTGATCTGGCACCCCTGGTCGCTGGATCGCTTTGATCCCACCATGAAAATGCTTCAGCTTACCTTTGCCTATGTGCGCGAGCGGGGTATGACCGCGACCACGTACGAGGCCGAGTGGCAGCGCATAAAAAGCAATCCCCCGCTCGTTTGAACTTTGACCGGAGACCCATCATGACGCTTGAAAAAACAGTTGATCAAACCCTTGCCCTGCACGGTGGCCCCCAAGCCGTCACCAAAATCGAAGGTCAGAGCCAACCGAAGATCGGCGTGGAGGAGTTTATGTCGATTGCCGAGCGCTTTGGCTTTTCACCTGCCGCTTTGGATCGAATTCGTGGCGCGATCAGCGATACCGATTTGGGGCCTGGCCCCAATCTAGCGCGCTATGCCACCGCCTATCCGAAAGCAACCAAGGGAACCGCCTTTGAAGCGCTAGCGCGCGAACTTTTCGGCGTAAAATATGCCTTGGGTGTCAGTTCGGGTACAGCCGCGCTGCACTGTGCGATGGTCGCCGCGGGCGTCGGTCCTGGCACCGAAGTGATCGTACCGGCGATTGGTTTTTACGCGACCGCGGCGATGGTCGTGCAGGCGAAGGGTGTACCGATCTTTTGCGACGTAGACGAATCACTCGGTATTGATCCTAGCAAGATTGAGCAATTGATCACGCCGCGCACTGTCGCCGTTGCGCCCACCCATGTGATGGGCAGCGTGTGCGACATGGATCCGATCCTGACGGTGGCGAAAAAATATAACTTGAAAGTGATCGAAGATTGCGCCCAATCACCCGGTGGCCAGTATAAGGGTAGGTATGTGGGCTCTTTTGGCGATATAGGCTGTTTTAGTATCTCCTGTTATAAGATTATCGGTGGTGGCGAAGGCGGGTTGGTGCTCACAAATGACGAGCAGCTTTGGGCCCGCGTCAATCAGTTTGCAGAAGCCGGTGGGCTATGGCGGCCCGATCGATTTGCCCTGCCCCGTTATGAAGGTGAGCTTTTTAACGGGGTCAACTATCGTATGTCCGAATTAGAGGCTGCGGTAGACGTGGTGCAATTGGGCAAGTTGAATGATGTCGTGCGCCGTTATCAGAAGGTAAAGCGGCGTATCGTGGCGCAGTTAAAGCCGTTTGCCGAGATTACGCCGCAGAAAAGCAACGACAGCGCCAGTGAGATAGGCTATTTGTTGCGCTTTTATCCCCAAACTTTCGCGTTGGGCGATCAAATTGTGCAAGCCTTGCGCGCCGAAGGCATCAGTGCGAGCATGCGCGGGGAAAACAACCGTCCCGATTGGCACATCTATGCGGATATGTTTCCGATTACGCTCAAAACGGGCACCATGCCCGATGACCGGCCCTTCGATCTGCCCATCTACCAGGAACGTGACGGTCATGTTGAGTATCACGCCGGTCAGTGCCCGGTCGCGGACGATCTCTTTAACCGAAGCATCAACATTGGCTTGAATCAGTGGTATTCGGCAACCGATTGTGATGCACTTGCCGCTGGGATCAACAAGGTGTTGGCGGCTTATTGCCGTGAAGATTCGCAAGCCAAGCCCTGGTTGATGTAAAATAGTTTTACGCAATAGAAGCTGTCGCGGCAACGTGAAGTGCCGGGCGCGGCCAAAGCAGCAGTTGCACGCTGCTTTTTAGCTGCGCTCGGTCTTTTGTTGCCTGCTTTATCTAAGGGTTGCGCTTTTCACTGAATCTTACCGTATGACCTCTCGTTTACCGACAATCGAATGATCGCGCCCACTTGCCATTACGCTGTTCAACACCATTCTGGCCGACCTGCTCTACAATCATTCAATGCAAACCCTGACCGCCTTCGAGACCAATGTTTTTCTTAATCTTGCCCCGATCGGTACTGCGGTGTTGGCCTGGTATTTCTTTGGCGAAACACTCAGTCTCTTCCAAGTCGTCGGCATGTTCATTGTGATTGGCGGTGTAACCTTGGTGCAATGGCATCCGTCCGGCGCATCGTAACTGTCATCTAGTCCATCCAAGAAAAGAATCCGCCATCTCTGGCGCAGTATGGAAAAAGGTCTTCGCACATGATGAAATTTACGAAATCACGCAATTTACGCTTTATTTGTCTAGCATTGGGTCTGTTCCTGACCGCATGTTCAGCTGGCACAGGTGAAGAAAGCACCCCTGCCGTACCGACAATTATCGCGACTGTACCCGCGCCAACAGTTGCATCGTCTACGGTAACCACATCCACTATCACCGCGGCGACAACAACAACAGCGACGATCACGGGCACGACAAGCAGCAGCGGACCCGCCTACCCAGGCAAAATCGTCTACACGCGTGCGGAACAGAATAGTGCCGATCTGTATGTAATGACGGCCGACCGCCAATATCAGATGCGGCTGACCAACACACCGGGTGCTTCATTCCAACCCCGATGGTCACCAGACGGACAATCAATTGCTTATTTGCACTATGAAGCCGCCGGCAATTCGACAAATATTTGGCTTGTCGATGCAGCCGGCGGCGCCGAACCACGCGCCCTGACGACGGATGGGGTAAAAACGGCCGAGGGCGTCTTCTGGTCCCCTGATAGCCATTATCTGCTTTATCAAGATGTGCAAACGGGGGGCGAGAGCCAGGATCTCTACCGGCTAGATGTGGCCACGGGCGACATCGTCAACATGACGGCGGATTCACCCCAGCGCGATGGTTCACCGGCCTGGTCGCCGGATGGACAGTCGATTGCCTTTGCCTCCGATCGTCCTTCAACCACGACGGTGACAACGACTGGCACAGCGTCGATCTGGGTGATGGCGGCCGATGGCACCGGTGCAACCAATCTCACGCCCCAAGCCAGCGGTTGGCAACACGCCAAGCCGGTCTGGTCGCCGGATAGCCGTCAGGTTGCCTTCTACCGCTGGCGCACGGACGGCGTTGCTGATGCGGCCGGTGGCCCAGCGGGGATCTGGGTGATCAATGCCGATGGCAGTGGCGAAAGGTTGTTGGGCGAATTTCCGGAGTGGCAAGCGAGTGACCCACCCGTCTGGTCACCCGACGGCAAGTGGCTTGCCTTTGATTATGGCAATGCCGATGATACTGATGTATGGGTGGTTGCTATGCAACCAGACGGTGCCGCGAGTGAGCCACTTCAGATTAGCGATCTGCCCGGTGGGGAAAAGCATATCTCCTGGTCGCCAGACGCGCAGGCCTTTATCTTTACCAATTTTCAGCCCAATCAGCTTGATCTTTACATTGCTCAGCCAGATGGTTCAACACCGGAACCGCTGATCGAAGGTGCGGCGAGTGGATTTGGGGATTGGTCACCTTAAGGGATGATAAGATAAGATCTGGATTGCGGAGATTAGAAATTGGAGATTAGTGGCCCGTAATCTCCAATCTCCCAGTGATTTTATCGCTTTTGAGACGTGATCAATCCTCGAAAAATCTGTCTTTTATCAGCGTCCGGTGCTTGCTTATAGCGAGGCCGGACGCTTGATTTTAGCATGCGTAGGGTAGCGCAAAGAAAGCGTATAATAACCGATGGTTTTGTGAAGGGTAACTGTTGAACGTTAAGATAGGAATCGTCATTCATTCACAGGAATATTGTTTAAAATGTTACACATAACCTTTCTGTGGAGAATCAATGATGAAATTACTGACAACTTATCTCTACCTGTTCGTGCTCATCGCTGGTAGCACCAGGGTAGCGCTTGCAGCCCCATCCGCTGAATTTTCTTCCGCACCAGCGAACCAGCAGTCCACCGTCAACCAACCCACCACCCAAGAGCAAACCGCGAGTACCGCTGCCGTAGACGCGGGCTGGGAATCGATCCCGCTGCCCAGCGGCGTAACAACAGCGACGATTAATGGGTTCACGGTTCACCCTACGAACGCACGTACAGCCTTTTTGGCCACCGGTAACGGTCTGTATAAGACCACCGACGCCGGCCTGGCCTGGGCCCAAATTGAGCCCGCCCTCTTTAGCACTATTTTTGAAGTTATCATTGGCATTGATAATCCGCAGCGCATTTATGTGCGTTCATGGGATTTATTTCGTAGTGACGATGACGGCGCCACTTGGACAAAGGTGAGCATTCCGGCCTCCGTTTGTGGTATCGCCATTGCTCCGTCGCTGGCCGATCGGATTTATGCGCGTAAATGTAACGATGCGCAGTATCCATCACTCTGGCGCAGCAATGATGGTGGCCAAAGCTGGACCCCAGCGACAACCGAGACAAAAACGTTTAGCGCCCTGGTTGTTTCCCCGCAACAACCTGACCTGCTCGCTGCCATCAGCGCCGATCAAGTTTTGCGCAGCACGGATGGCGGCGCAACCTGGGTGCAATCACAGATTGGTATCCGCTACGCCGGCAAATTAGTTTTTGATCTCAAGGCTCCCTACACCCTCTATCTGGGGCACTGGACGGGGTTAATGCGCAGCCAGAATGGCGGCGAGACATGGGAAGATAGTAGCGCCGACCGCGAATTTAGCACCTTCGTTATTGCACCAGACGGCAGTGGTACACTGCTAGGTGGCAGCCAAATCGCGACCTGGCATCTTACATCTGACAACACGGGTTGGCGGGCCAGCGCATGGAATACACCCCAGCAGGTGCGCGCGCTATGGGGCAGTGCCACGGACGACGGTGTCATCTACGCCATGAATGGGAGCGGGGTCTGGCGTCAAACAAAAGCCGAACCGCCAGCACCCTTTACAGCGACTAATTTCCTCTTTTTGCCAATGGTGCAACGCGATACGACAATCAGCAGCGCGGCACTGGGCGCCACAGACAGTGCACCAGCCGACGAACAAGCCATCGAACGGGCCAATATCTATCGGGCGCGCGTCGGTGCGATTCCGCTGCGTGTTCACCCGGCGATCACAGATGCTGCGCAAAACCATGCCGCCTATTACATGGCAAATTACAGTGACCCTTCGGCTTTGACCTACGGCCCGCATGGTGAAGTTGAAAATAAACAGCACTACACCGGCCGCCGTGCCAGCAACCGCATCAAAGTGGCAGGATTTGCCTGGGCGGGCGGCGCTGAAGTGATGCACTTTGTCGGTGACCCGACCATCAGTGTCGATGATTGGGCCGCTACGGTCTATCATCGACTCCTTCTGCTCGACCCGAATGCACACTATGCTGGTTATGGTTTGGCGAAAAATGGCCGCGGCGTCGATGTGATGGATTTCGCGGGTGGGCCGACAGAGACAGGCATTTGGTCATCGGCATTGCCTCACCCGCTAGGCTATCCAGCCAATGGGCAGACCGATGTGCCACGCGCCTGGCTGGGCAACGAATCACCCAGCCCGTTGCCGCCTGGTGTTCAACGCCCCGTTGGCTATCCCTTTACGCTGCAAGGCGTAGGTGGCAAATTGGCGGTGACAAAGGCCGAGTTGCGCACCGCCGATGGCCAAGTAGTGCCCGTCCATCCCAACCCCGCCGGCTGTGCAGATGCCAACTGCTACACATTGATTGCCACAACACCCTTACAGCCCAGCACAGTTTATATTGTGGAAGCGTCCGGTACAGTGGAAGGTGTTGCCTTCCAACAGCAGTGGCAATTCACTACGGCGGCCGGGGCAGTAGCCGCCGCCGAGCTGACCGCCCAGTTTGAACTTGGACCTGTCGAGCGCGCGCCGTAATAGCCAGCTCGTCTAAATTGAACGAGGTTCGTCTAGACAAAGGCCAGGGACCGCTGCGCATGCGCAGCGGTCCCTGGCCTTTGTCTAGACGACAGCGAAATTCTGCGCTGCAGAAATTTTTAAGATCGTTTATACTGATACAACAATTAATCAACCACTTCTTCATTCAACCGTGAGATCTAACGATGCGCATCAAACAATCGATTTGTTACCCACTTTTTATGCCGAAAGAAATGCAATTAGAAACGCTGATCCAGACTGCGGCGGAGATTGGCTACGCCGCGATTGAGCTTTGGTCGCGCCCGCCCGAGTTTGAAGAGATTATGACGCTCGCCAAGCGTTACAATCTGGCCGTAGCTAGCATGAGTGGTCACATGTCGCTGCCGGACGGTTTGAACAAACGCAGCAATCACGACCGCATTACGGCAGAGTTAAAAACTTCGATTGATATCGCCGCCCAGCACGGCATCCCCGGCGTCATCTGCTTTAGCGGCAACCGCCAGCCGCACATGAGCGAGAGCGAGGCGATCGAGGCCACGGCGGATGGTCTGCGCCAGATTGCACCCTATGCCGAGCAGAAGGGTGTCAATCTAAATTTGGAATTGCTCAATTCAAAGGTCGATCACCCCGGTTATCAGTGCGATCACACAGCCTGGGGCGTGGCCGTCTGCGAACGGGTTAACAGCCCGCGCGTCAAACTGCTTTACGACATCTACCACATGCAGATCATGGAAGGCGATGTGATCCGCACGATCCGGGAAAACGTCAAATGGATCGGCCACTTTCACACCGCGGGCAACCCTGGCCGCAATGACCTGGATGACACGCAAGAAATGAATTACACGGGTATTTGTCGGGCAATCGCGGCCACCGATTACGCCTATTATGTCGGCCACGAATTCCGGCCCAAAGGCGATCCCGTCGCCGCGCTCCACCAGACGTTTGCGGTCTGCAATGTAGGCGAATAAAGTGGTTGAATCAATGCGCAGCAACTGATTGCTGCGCATTGATTCACTCGTTATACAAAAAAGATCGGATTTGTAATCGCCGTGACACGGTTCTGCGCATCGCGTAGCTCTACCAGGCACCAACGCGCCTCCCCTGGGGCCAATGCCCATGCATGCTCTCCTGCTAGCGCAACTGGTATTGGTTCAGATCGTTGCCCATTTACCACCAGGTAAAGCCGATCCGCTGCACCGGCGGATGACCACGCCGCCATAATGTCGCTGCGGCCGGCCGGCAGGGTATCACCCATCATCGCCGTTTGGCCGTCCTCCCCGGTTGCAGTCAGTTCCAAATGCGGCCCACTGCTCAAGAAGAGATGGCCCGCCCGAATTGCGTCCAAAATAGCGGCTTCACTGCGCGCCGTGGCATAGACTACATCGAAGCCAGGACGCACACCAGCCGGAAACCAGCCGTGGACATCAGTGCCAGAGGTGGCGACCAGACGATGACCGCGGTTGAGCCAGTCGTAATAGAGGGCAAGCGCCTCTTCATTGTTGCTATCGCTATCCCACAGGCCGCCATTCCAGATTTCGACCACCTGCGCGTTGCCCGGCATCATCTCCAAATACATCCAACGACAGCCGGTACAAACCGGGTCACCCATACTTTTCGGGTGCGCCATCACAAAGAGGCCGCCAGCGGTGCGCACTTCGTCGGCGATTAGTGGCATCGTGCGGGTAGTGCCATTGACGCGCCAATCGACCCAGTGCCGTAAGCCAAGCGCCAACGCGTGGCCGTAAAAAGTCGTCAGTTCCAGCCCACCCATTGTCAGCAAAGCGGGCGTTGTCGCTGCGTCCATCTGCGCCAAGGGCGACACAGTATTATGATCGGTTAGGGTGATAAAATCGAGTTGGAACTGGCGCGCCGCCGTCAACAGATCAGGTAGATCCCAGGAACCATCCGAGTGGACGGTATGGGCATGCAAATCACCCCGATACCAACGGGCATTCTTGGATACCTCACTAGCTTCAAGAGGGTTTTGAGACGGGCTTGGCGGCTGGACCACACCTTCATCAATAAGCGCGTCCGAGAGTTCAATATCCAGCCAGTAGTCGGCTGGCGCAATATTGGTGATGCGGTGCGTATCGATCACCACGCGCCATTGGCCAGGCTGGATCGGGCCGGGGCGGTATCCGGGCGTCGCGGTGGCGCGGTTGATCAGCACATC
>JBBRVA010000171.1:0-11647 GCA_038247295.1 Caldilineales bacterium
CAGGAAAAATGCCCGAATTAAGCCCAATTTTCATCATATCCCCTCAATCCCAAACCGCAAACTGTGATTGGTTAACCATTAATTTAGTCAGATCGACAACCCATTCCCAATTACCTAATTACCAATTAGCCTTTGACACCCGAAATCACGATCCCCTGAATAAAACGGGCCTGGCCAAAATAAAAGACAAGCAGAACGGGAATCAGCGCCACCAGCGTCATCGCCATGGTTTCGGGGATGTGCTGCGATTGTTGGGTTTCAAAGAGGCGCAAGGCAATCGCCACGGTCAATTTCTTGGGCTCACTCAAATAGATCAAGGGCCCCAGGTAGTTGTTCCAGTTCCACGCAAAGGCTTGAATCGCAATCACACCCACCGCGGGCCGTGCCAGGGGCATCAGGATGCGTGAATAGATTGTAAACCAACCGGCGCCATCGATACGCGCGGCGTCGTCTAGTTCGGTATTAATGCTCATGAAGAACTGACGGAGCAGGAAGACGTTATAGGCGTTGGTCAGCCATTCGGGGCCAATCAACGGCCAAAAGGTGTTGACTAAGCCTAACTTGGACCAGAAAAGATAGATCGGAATCAGCGTCACCTGGCTGGGCAGCATCATGGTCGATAGCAGCACCATAAAAATCACATTGCGGCCCCAAAAGCGGATACGCGCAAAGCCAAACGCCACCAGCGAACTGGATAAGATCAAGCCGATGATGCTCATCACCGTAATGAAAATTGTGTTGGCATAATAGGTGGTAAAAGGTGGCACCGATTTGGTCCAGGCATCATAATAGTTGGCCCAGTCGGGTTTAGGCGGAATCCATACAATGGGCATGTTGAAGACCAGCGCATCGGGTTTAAACGAGGTCGAGATCATCCACACCAGTGGCAAGGAGAAGATTATCGCGCCCAGGATGAGCACGGCATAAAGCAAAATACGCCCAACCCCATATTGCGTCTTGTTGAGGATCAGGGCCCAGTTGGCACCTTGCGTTCCCTGCAAGCCGGCTGGCGCCGAGGTGGCTGAATAGGCTTTTTCTTCCTGGATCATTTCTTCAATTCTCCTTCATAATGCACCCAACCGTCCGAGGAACGCACCACCAAAACGGTAAAAAGCATAATCACCAAGAAGAGCACCCAAGCCAAGGCTGAAGCATAGCCGAACTGAAAATTCTGGAAACCTTTGCGATAGATGTAGAGCACTTGGGTCAAGGTGGCGTTGTTGGGGCCGCCATTGGTCAATACATAGACTTGAGTGAAGACCTGAAACGAGGCAATGATATTGATCAGTAGATTAAAGTAAATCGTCGGTGTCAACATCGGGATCGTAATGTGGCGAAAGCGATTCCAGGAATTGGCGCCATCGATCTCGGCTGCTTCGTACAGCGGGGTCGGGATGCCTTGTAGACCGGCCAGATAGAGCAGCATGGCGCCACCGGCCCCCCATAACCCCATCAGAATGAAGCCGGGCACGGCCCATTGTTCGGAATAGAGCCAGTTCGGCCCCTCGATGCCAATCGCTCTCAGGCCGGCATTAAGCAGACCAAAACGTGGGTTAAGCACATAGCCCCACAAGAGGGCCACTGCGACGCCTTGTACGACTGAGGGCAGATAATAGAGCGTCCGCCATACGCCCTGGAAGGCGATCTTTTGGTTCATGAGCAGGGCAATCGCCAACGAGATCACAATACTGGTCGGCACCAAGGCAAAGGTGTAATAGGCGGTTACGCCAAATGCCTTCCAGAAAAGTTCATCATCCCACATGCGCGTATAATTGGCCAGCCCGACAAACTTCGCCCCCGAAAGCAAGTCTGTCTCGGTAAGGCTGATGCCAAAGGAGAAGAGCATGGCGAAGGCGATCAAGAAAAGAAAATGGATCAACCACGGGGAAATAAACAAAAAACCAGCAATATTATCCCGCGTCCGCTGGGACATGCGCGTGCGCTTTTCTACTGCGACCGGGCGCGCCGCAACTTGTGTGCTCATTAGCAAACCTCCCTGATAATGGGATACAGGATAAGGGATATGGGAAACGGTGGTGGTCTCGTTGACTACCGTTTTCCGTTTCCCGTTTCCTGTATCCCTACTTCTTCCTACGCTTGCGACTCATTGACCTGTTGGGCGATCTCGGCCAGATATTCCGGGCCAACATCACCAACGGTGAAGACTTTTTCCAGCGCAGGGCTGATCAGATCAAAGGCGGCCTGCTGCTTGTTAAACCAGAAGCCATCCTCGGCGTAGCCCCACTCCAGCAATTCGCTGATCGTCTCCAGGCGTACATCGGCCAGCGACGGGCGCACCTCGCGCACGGTGTCGATAAAGGAGGCAATGCGCGATTTGAGGACGGGGATAATGCCCTCCTGGGCGACAATCTGCTTGTCTTGGTAGACAGGGCCAGAGAGGAAGCTGAGCACCTTCCAGGCTTCTTCCGGCTGTTTGGTCTGCTTGGTGATCGACCAGGCATCAGTGGTGCCCAGCACGCTACGCTTGCCACTGGGACCGGTGGGCACGTGGCGAATGTCATATTTCATTACCTCGCCCAAATTTTTGTCGCGCCCGATTGGGTAGGTGCCATCTTCAATAAAACCGACAAAGAAAGGTGCCAACGCATTGTCACCCCATGTATTTTCGATCTGAGCCGGCTGGGCAAAGGTATTGTCTTTCCAAATGCGGTCATACATCCATTGGAAACCGGCCTGCGCTTCTTCGCTGTCCATCAGGCACTTCGAGCCATATTTTTCGTCGACGATCTTGCCATCAAACATATAGACGGTGTTCCAGAAGCGATCCCAGCTCCAGGCTGGCTTCCAACCGCCCCAGAAAGCGTCGTTACCCTCTTTGCGCGCGCCTTCGGTCAATTGCTGCGCCATGGTGGCATAATCGTCGTGGGTCCAGTTACCATCTTCTGGCGGATACTCAACGCCATATTTGTCAAAGATGTCCTTGTTAAAGGTGACGGTCATGACGTTGATGTACTTGGGCATGCCGACGCGCTTGCCACGCATCACCAGGCCTTCCCACTGGAAAGTGTTGTAATCGTTGATCACTTCATCGGTCAGATCGCGATCAACTTGGGCTTGCACGTCTTGCAACAGATCGCGTTCGGTCCAGTTAAAGAAGATGTTGCCCCAGGCTTCAAAGATATCGACGGCTTCACCGGCTACCATCTGCGCCAACAGTTTTTGTTCCCAACCATCGGGGGCGGCTTCCACCGACACCTTGATATTGGCGTTTTGGGCGGTAAAATCTTCATCGAGCACGCGCTGGGCGTTGACATTGTTCTCGGCGCCGGCACGCGACATAAAGCGGATGGTTACCACATCGGCCGACGGCGCCGCCGCCTCACCCCCGGCGGCGGCGGGCGCAGCACCGGGTGCGGCTGGGGCGCAGGCCACCAGCATCAGGCCAACCCCGGCCATTGTGGAAGTCCTCAGAAAATCGCGGCGCGACAGTTTGTTCTTCTGCATTGGTTCTTTCCTCCTCGGAACATATGAAATTGTGTAAAACAAAAGTTTTGACGGTAGGGTAGCCGACTGTTGGGGAGTACGGCTTGCACGCAACGGGAAGAAAGCAATCTTCCAACCGGGTGCAGTGGAAGTTAACCACGAGTTCTGTGAATTGTCAAGTTGCTAGAAAATGACCCAACACTTTCCGCATCTGAGGATGCTCCCTACGCGTTAGCCGGTTAATTTGTTAATGTTTATCTAGCGACCCGACACTTTGCCGCGGGTTTCAACCCTGCTGCGGCAAAGTGTCGGGTCGCTAGAATGTTCATTATTTCTTTTGCTGGTTGCAAGAGGCAATCAGCTTGACAGGACATGCATGCCTATGTTTTGATACCAAGTCATTCGTGCCAAATTCAGTGTGCATTATCCAACCAGAAAGCTCACCTATGTCTATGCTACCCAGCCCACCAGCCGTCTCGCCCGCCGTTCAGCGCCGGATCACGATCACTCTTTTTGTCGTGCAAAGCATCTTCGGCGCCGCCCTGATTGCCACTTTTACCCTTACCTCCATCGTCGCCGCCCGCCTCAGTGGGTTTGAAAGTTTAGCCGGTGTGCCCAGCACATTGGTTCTCGGTGGACGCGCCTTTATTGGCTACCCGATTGGCTGGGTCATGGATCGCTACGGTCGGCGCCCCGCGTTTGTGATCGGCTATGCGCTGGGCATCGTCGGCATGCTGATCAGCGCCTGGGCAATCACGCGCAGTTCATTCTGGATTTTTTGTGCCGGCGCCGCGGTGATTGGCATGGGACGCGGGATTAGCGAGCAGACCCGCTACGCTGCCGCCGAGGTCTACCCGCCCAGCCAGCGCGCCAAAGTGATCGGCTGGCTCGTCTTCGCCGGCACGATTGGCTCGATTGGTGGTCCGTTGCTGGTGCCACCTTCTAGCGGATGGGTGGCAAGTTTTGGGCTCGACCCGCAGACGGGACCTTTTGTCTTGGCCGCTTTTCTTTCCTGTTTTGCCCTCGCGCTCACCTTTTTCTTTCTGCGCCCCGATCCATTGGTGATCGGACGCCAGATGGATGACAGTCAGCAAATGAATCAAGCGATTGTACCTGCCCGCCCGCTGGGTGAGATTTTCGCCAGCAATGCCGTACGCTTGGCGGTCGCCTCGATGGTGATCGGTCAGCTTGTCATGACTTCGATCATGGTGATCACGCCGCTGCACATGGCGCATCATAATCATGGTTTGCAAGCTGTCTCGCTGGTGCTGATGGCGCACACGCTGGGCATGTTTGGTCTGGCAACCGTCACCGGCTGGCTAATCGACCGCTTGGGGCGGCTGAGCATGATCATGATCGGTGGTGTGACATTGGCGATTGCCAGCCTGCTCACGCCGGCTTCACCGAGCATGTTTGTGCTGGCTTTTGCGCTCTTCTTGTTGGGCCTAGGGTGGAGTTTCTGCTTTGTGGCCGGTTCGGCGCTCTTTGCCGACAGCGTCGCCGCCAACGAACGCGGGCGCGCGCAAGGCTTTAGCGAAACGTTGGTTGCGATCGCCTCTGGCGCTGGCAGCCTGGGCACCGGTGTCGCCTTTCAGTATGGCGGCATCATCATGGTCAGCGCGATTGGGCTGGCCTTTTCGCTTATCTTCCTGGCCGGCGCGCTCTGGTCCGCACAGCGGCAGCCGTTAATGACAGTAAGTCAGTAGGACAGTAAGTCAGTAGGACAGTAAGTCAGTAGGACAGTAAGTCACTGACTAACCGACCTACTGTCCTACTGTCCTACTGTCCTACTATCTCACTGCCTCTCTATCGAATCCGCAGCGCATGCCGTTCATCCCCGGCGCGCTTGGCCAGAGCGGCCAGTTGCGCATCCGTACCCAGGCTAATTAACGTATCGCCGGTCTTCATCGTGAAATCTGAGCCCTGATCGATCGAAAGTTGACCATCAAAACGGCGCACCGCCAACACATTAACGCCAGTTTCCTGGCGCACGCGGCAGTCGGTCAGGGTTTTGCCGACCATGATCGACTTGGGCGCAATCTTGATCTCTTCAATGCGCAATTCCAATTCACCCTGACGCATCACCACATCCAAAAACTCGACCACACTCGGGTGCAACAGTTGCGCCGCCATGCGATGGCCGGTGATCGCGTATGGGTTGATCACTTGGTTGGCTCCCGCGATGCGCAACTTGCGTTCACTTTCAGGCAGGTTGCTACGCGCAATGATCAGGAGTTTCGGATTGAGCGTGCGCGCGCTGAGCACCACAAAAACATTGTTGGCGTCGGTCGGCAAACAGGCACATAGACCGCTGGCATGTTCGATACCAGCCTCTTGCAAGGTGGTATCCTCGGATGCATCGCCGACGATATGGTGAACACCCAGTAATTCCAGATGCGGCGTATGTACGGGGTCATTGTCGATCACAATCACCGAGTAACGGTTGGCGCGTAGTCCTTCGACGACCTGTTGCCCGACTCGGCCGTAGCCACAAATTATATAATGATTGCGCAGTTTTTGGATGGCGCGTGTCATGCGTTGCCTCCGCAAAATCTCGTTCAATTCGCCGGCGATCACATACTGGGTTAGGGCGCTCAAGGTGTAGGCCGTGCCACCCACGCCTAACAAGATCAGGCCCCCAGTAAATAGTCTACCCGCTGGATCGAGCGGACGTGTTTCACCATACCCAACCGTGCTCAGCGTGATGACCGTCATAAAGAGGGCATCTTGCCAATTCCAACCCTCGATCACGATATAACCGACCGTGCCAACGGTAATGATAGCAAATGCCAGACCCAGGACAATCCACAAACGCCGGTTAAGGGCAAGCAATCTCAGCACGTCAGTTTCCTCACTGGTGATGGCACCAGAACTTAGTACGATATCAAATCAAGCCGGTGCAATTTTTGCTTTATTTAGGTAGAATGTTGTGGATTAGAGGTTGACCAAGGCCATTTTTGCCCAAATGTAGCATAACTCTGGGGATAACCTCGATTTAAGTGGGTAACTTACGTTTGTAATATGAAAATTTACGGCACAATTTTAGTTAAGACCGGATCAATTTGCCCGGCAGGTCGAAATCCTACCTTTTGATAAAGTTGTTGGGCGTGGATATTGCTCACTTGCGTGTTCAAACTGAGGGTAGAAAAATGCGCGGTTCGGGCATAGTCAATGCTATCCAGCAGCAGAAGGCGTCCAATGCCACGCCCCTGCATCTGGGGGTGAACAGCCAAGCGCGCTAGTTGCGCGTCTGCGCCATTAGTGGAAAGCGCCGCATAGCCCATAATCACATCATCGACGATCGCCACCTGCATCCGGCTGCGGAAGAGCAATTCCCAAAGCTCTTTGGCAGAAAAATGCCAGAGTGGATCAAAGGTTTGCCCATCGAGTACAGCAACGGTATCGAGATCCGTTGGTTGCATGGCGCGTAGCTGAACCGGTGTAGCATTGGCCGCGCGTGCAGAAGCGGAGTCAACGGTCACACGTTGGCGGCGCAGGTCAAGGCGAAAAAACTGCACCCGTTCCGCCAACACAAAACCGTTGGCCAACAGTGGCTTATTTAGCCAAGACTCGGCACCATAGACAATAAGTTGGACGGGATGTGGCCCGCCTTGCAAACGTTGCAGGGCTGCATCCATCAACTGGATGCCATCGCTGGAAGGGGAACGCCCACGTGCTAAAATAAACGCGCGCAGATAAGCGCGATCTGGCGCCGCAACGGGCAGTGTTGGTGGGCGTTCTTCACGCCGCACGCCAATAAATCCCCATACACTCCCTTGATCTTCACCCGACAGCACTAGATCTTTTTCGAGCAACGCTGGTAAATCTTCCAGGCCGAAGTTAACAAAGATGTGGCGGCCTTTGTCGAGCAGTTGACGAACTTGCGTCGCGTGCTGCACGTCGGCCAGGATCATAGGCATAGTTTAGCTCATCGGCTGCAATCAAGTAAAAATTATGCCAATACCTTGCGATTGCCATAGACTTGCTGGTAATATTCTTTGAACTCGCCCGAACGGATTGGCTCCCACCACCAGCGGCTGTCCACATACCAGCGCACCGTCGCCCGAATCGCTTCTTCACAAGTGTAATCTGGCTCCCAGCCAAGCGCCATCACCTTGCGCACATCCATACAGTAGCGGCGATCGTGGCCCAGGCGATCTTCGACATGCTGGATCAGGCTGCGCGGTTTACCCAGTTCATCGAGCAGAATCTCCACCATCGCCAGATTGGTCATTTCCTGCCCGGTGCCAATATTATACGTCTCGCCGATTACCCCCTTGTGCAGCACAAGGTCGATCCCTTCGCAATGATCCATCACATATTGATAGTCGCGCATCTGCTGGCCATCGCCATAGACCGGCAGTGCTAAGTCATTGAGTGCGTTGGTCACAAACAGCGGGATTACCTTCTCTGGATATTGATAAGGGCCAATATTATTCGCCCCGCGCGTGATCGTGATCGGCAGGTCATAGGTGATGTGATAGGCGTGGACAAAATGGTCGGCGCTGGCCTTGCTGGCCGAATAGGGACTGCGCGGGGCCATCGAGTCGCTTTCCAGGCTGCGGTGCTCGCCATGAATGTGGCCATAGACTTCGTCGGTGCTGATCTGGTGATAGCGCAAATTGCCGAACTTGCGCGCGGCCTCCAGCAACACATAAGTGCCGAAAACGTCGGTTCGAATAAAGGCATCTGGATTCATGATGCTGCGATCAACATGGCTTTCGGCGGCAAAGTTGACAATCGTGTCAATCTGCTGATCCCGCACCACTTGTTCCACCGCGTCCGCATCACAAATATCGCCCTGGACAAAGTGATAGCGTTCCGGATAGCGGTCCGCAACATCCTGCAAATTTTCCAGGCGGCCGGCATAGGTCAACTTGTCGTAGACCGTCACCTGGTAATCGGGATATTTCTCCAACAACATACGGACAAAGTTACAGCCGATAAAACCGGCCCCACCGGTGACGAGAAGATTGCGCATCAATAACTCCTTACTAATAATGAATTATGAATAATTAACAATTAATTATTAATTATTCATAATTCACAATTCATTATTACTTGATTTTCTGATTCGTTTTTTGCGGGCTAAATGCCGCGCCCGATTCTGGCGGAGCCGGCGCAGTCGATCCGGTTGGCGAAAAGCAGGCAAGGGAAACTCAAATGATAGGGTAAGGGTCGGTACATTGGCCAGGGCTGGTAACAAGGCTGGATCAAGCCGAGCGGCAGGTGGTGTTCGCCACCAACGGCGCCAACGTTCCCGCTCTTCTTGTGCGCCATTCGTAGCCCAAAAGCCAATATCGCCGCTCAAAATAATCCGTGTCTGTTCGATGACGGCGACGAGTCGCTGCCAATGATCAACCATCGCCGGTTGAATTTCTTGAAAAAAAGCAGGCCCCAACGTCGGTTCCTGATCCAATTGCTGGTAGATGGGTTGGAATTCGTGCGCCCAGTACGCGACTGACTGCTGAAATGATGGCAACAATAGATCGGCAAAAAAGAGGCCATGTACGGTGCTCACCCGCTCGGTCAGCTTGACCAAGTGGGCAGTTTGGCCAACGGAAAGGTCGAAATAGGCCGGAGCGTCAAAGAGATCCCATTCACCATAGGCACTGGCCAGCCGGCGCAAGCGTTCGGCGATGCCGCTCACCGTGCTAGCGGCCATTTCTGCTTCTTGGCTGATACTTCTGCCATGAATATGGTACATTTGTACCAACGGATCTTCACGGCGTAGCATCGACTCGGCTACGACTGGCTTGTATCCGTTCGTTGTGCGGATGGCGGCGGCCAGGGTTGGCACCGTGGCAATTAGGGTTTCTTGTCGCAAAAACTCCATAAGGACGGTTTGTTCCATAACGAATTACAATCGAAGGTGCAATTACTCCTCGGCAAGCCGGAGTAAGTAGTCGCCGTACGGGTTATCTCTTTTCATGCCTGAAGCCAATTGCAGCAGTTGCGTGCGGTCAATGAATCCACGCCGATATGCAATCTCTTCTGGGCAGGATACCATCATACCTTGCCGATCTTGCAACGCTTGGATAAAGTTCGAGGCTTGCAGTAGCGACTCGTGGGTGCCGGCGTCCAGCCAAGCGACACCGCGCCCAATCGGGTCGACGCGCAAATTACCCTGGTGCAAGTAGGCTAGATTCACATCGGTGATCTCCAACTCACCGCGGCCAGATGGTTTCAGGTTTTCGGTAATCTGAACAACCTGGTTATCATAAAAATAAATACCAGGCACTGCATAGTTTGAGCGCGGATATTTGGGCTTTTCCTCAATGCTCAAAGCCTTACCTGTACTGTCAAATTCGATCACGCCATAGCGTTCTGGATCGCGAACCGAGTAGGCGAAGATCAAGGCGCCCGCTTGCAAACGCGCCGCAGCTCGTAGCTGATCCGGCAGGCCATGACCGTAGAATATATTATCGCCCAAGATGAGCGCAACGGGTTCATTGCCGATAAATGATTTGCCCAGCAAGAATGCATCGGCAATGCCGCGTGGATGCAACTGTTCTTGATAGCTAAATTGCAAGCCCCACTGGCGGCCATCTTTGAAGAGCTCACGAAAGAGCGGCAATGCCTGCGGTGTGCTGATCACCAGAATCTCGCGAATACCGGCCAACATGAGCATGGACAATGGATAGTAGACCATTGGTTTGTCATAAACCGGCAACAACTGTTTGACCACGGTCAAGGTCAGCGGATGAAGTCTGGTGCCTGCGCCACCGGCAAGAATAATGCCTTTCATAATCTTCCCTCTGTTTTATGTTCTCAGTGGACTGCTTTACGCAGTACGGTTTACGCAGTACATTTCACGCATTACGCCCCGTACCCCGCCATCACCGCCGCTTTGTCGGCATTGAGCAGAACGGCGCCGACGATGCGTGCTTGCACTTTTTCTAATACAGCTTTAGCACGCTGGGCATCTTCGCGTTTGGTGCCACCGGCATTGATCAACAAGAGTACACCGTCTACTTGGCTGGCCCAAAGTGCGGCATCCGTTACAGCCAACACAGGTGGCGCGTCGCACAGTACATAGTCGGCCAACGTATGCAGTTCGGCTAATGCTTCCGCCAACCGTTTGGCGCTGAGCAAAGCCACCGGGTTGGCAACAACAGCCCCAGCCGGGAGCACTTGCAAATTGTCAATCGTCGTTTTTTGCAACGGAGGCGCGCCGCGCTCGGTCAGCCAGCTGCTCAACCCCTTATTATTCACCACGCCAAAGATCTCATGCTGCTGTGGGCGGCGCAGATCGCCATCCACCACAATCACGCGGTCACCCGCCTGGGCCATCACCACGGCTAGATTCGCTAATGCTGCACTTTTGCCAGCCGTGCCATTGGCGCTGGTAATCAACAGCGTGTGCAACGGCTGTTCCAGGCTGGAAAATTCAATATTAGTGCGCAGGCTTTGGTAAGCCTCGGCGGCTGCACTGTGCGGGTCGGTGATCGTGATTAGATTGATCATGCGTTTCTCTCTTCTTGTCAGGTGCGGGTTTTATTCAAACCCGCACCTTGATCGAACCTGGGTATTGTTCTTATTGTACCAGAATACGGGTAATTCTGACTACGTCACTTTGATCCGCATCAGCGCCCACAACTGGCACCCGTTGGCCATCTTGCCAGTTATACAAGCCGACCACAAGTTGATATTCCCCAGGTATTAGCGTCTCCGGCAAAACCAGAAGTTGTGCATCCACCACCGGTTGGCCCACGATCCAGGCCGTGGCTGGCAATAAGCCAATCGCATCGTGCGGCTGCCAATCCAGTTGAGCTGCCTTTTCGCCACTGGCATCGAGCAGATGAGCAAAGACGGCGTAGTCAAAGTCTGGCGGTTGATCGGCTTGCCAATAGAGTGTAAATGGTAATTCGGCGCCGGCGCTCACTGTCTGCTCGGGCACCGTGGCTCCATTTAGAGTAATCGCCTCGCCAAAGTGAGCGTCTAATCGTAGCGCGGCGGCTTCGGTTTGGAGCGGAACGGGCGCCCACGTACCCTGAGCGGAGCGTTGATAGCCGCCCAAGCGCACCAATGTATTATTCTCCAAGCGGGGCAACGCCGGTTCTGTTTGCGTCAATGGGAGCCGCTGGCCGTTCTGCCAACCATCCTCACCTTCGTATAAGCCAAGCGCGAGTGTGAAACGATCGGTGGCTAAATTCCAGGGCAAAGTTTGAATAATGACAGGCGTTTCGGTTTCCCACAACGA
>JBBRVA010000172.1:0-11640 GCA_038247295.1 Caldilineales bacterium
CAAGTCCAGCACTTCGCGCTCCGGCCAGTTAGCACCCTGGAAGATTGGGGTCAAACTTGGCACTACGGGCGAATCGCCACCGGGTGCAGGACAAACAATCATCAAGTGCTGCTTGCGTTGATAAGAGCGTAATTGGTAGACCAGATGGAAACGCTCGGCCCCACCAATGGGCAGCTTGGAACGGTCCAGCGCCGTCACATCGATCAGCCCTTCGTAGCTCAGGTTTGCCTCATTCTTGACGAAGTTCACCAAATCTAGCAAATTATCAGCATGGACATAGACGACCTGTTGGCTATTGTGCTCGCCAGCAGCAATAATATCTTCGCCAAAACGCTCGACAATGCGCTTGGTATCTTCAGTTTCACCACTTGGCAGACCTGCCACCGCCGGAATTGAGATGTCGTTCAGATTGGGCAGCGTTTCGTACGGTCTACGGATAGGAGAGACATTTAGCATTGGGTTCTCCGGATGTAATTATGCCAATTGTTTTACATGCAACGAGTCAAGCGAATCGATCTCTTCCGGCTTCATAAAGACAGGAGTTGCCGGTTGCTTGTATTTGGCAAAGGTCTCTTTGCTCTGTTTCTGGTGTAGTTTTTCCAGCGCATAGAGCAAGGCTTCTGGTCGCGGCGGACAACCTGGCACATAAACGTCGACCGGTATGATCTTGTCCACGCCCTGGATAATCGCATAGTTGTTAAATGGCCCACCGGCGCTAGCGCAGATACCCATCGCGATCACCCATTTGGGTTCTAACATTTGATCGTAGATGCGCTTGATGACAGGCGCCATTTTGTTGCTGACGCGGCCAGAGACAATAATCAAATCAGCCTGCCGTGGGCTTGCCCGAAAAAGCTCGGAGCCGAAGCGCGCAATATCATGACGCGCCGTGCCAGTAGCAATCATCTCCATCGCGCAGCAAGCGAGACCAAAAAGGAGCGGCCAAGTGCTATTTTGCCGTCCCCAGTTAACCAGACTCTCTACAGTTGTTGTAAGGATGCCTTCGGGCAGTTTTTCTTCAAGACCCATTTTGACCTCACGAATAATTAAATGTGAATAAATAATTACTAACGGTCTTACGGTTGAATCCGTTACTCGTTAACTATTCACAATTCACGATTAACGATTACTCCCAATCCAGCGCGCCTTTTTTCCATTCATAAATCAGGCCAACGATCAAGATCAAGAGAAAGAAGCCCACGGGACCAATGGCAAAAAGCATAGAATAGTTGTCACGCAGCTGACGCATGACAGCGGCCCATGGGTATAGGAAGATGACCTCAATATCAAAGAGGATGAAGAGCATTGCGACCAGGTAGTATTTAATTGGGAAGCGGCGGCGGGCGTCGGCATAAGGAATCATGCCGGATTCATACGCTTCGTATTTTTGCTTGTTGTAGCGCTTGGGGCCAAGCAGAGCGGGCAAACCAACCACAATGCCACCAAAACCAATCGCAACAATCAAGAGAATTAAAAGGGGTAGATAAGTAATAGCCATGATCAGACCTCAAATAAATAATATATTATCGAGCCAATATGTTGTGACATTATATTATGACAATATATTACGACAATATATTACATATTATCCATATATTGCTAGATTTACAATTCGTCTTTGCTATTTTTCTTACTATAAAATTGTTCAATTCGATTGTTCATTCTATCACGAGCGCGCGAGGCTGTCAATTTTATAGGAACAGGCTTGTGAAAAAACGAACATGACTTTTTTAGATTTGTCCCCCCGCCAATTTTTCTATTGCAATACAAGTATGCTACCATACGTTGGCGTTTGTTATTTTCTACACAATCGCTTTTGGAACATAAAAACTATTCGGTTTCGGCCACTAAACCAGCTTGTAGCGGTGCCCAATTTTCGCTGCAGGGGGAGGTAATCACGTGCTTGCCCAGTATGGCTTTATCCTGATTTTAAGCATTTTTGCGTTTGTATTGCCGACGGTTGCGATCTTGATGGGTGTGCTGTTAGGACCCAAACGCCCGGACGCGATCAAGAACGCCACCTACGAAAGCGGTGTCGAGACAATTGGTGATACGTGGGTGCAATTTCGTGCCCAATACTACTTAATTGGTCTCATCTTCTTGATCTTTGCTGTGGAAGTAATCTTTCTTTTTCCCATTGCCCTCGCTTATAAAAGTATGTCACTGTTCGGTGTGGTAGCAACAATTACATTTGTCGTTATCCTCCTTTTGGGCTTGGCTTTGGAGTGGCGCAAAGGTGCGCTGGAGTGGAATTAACTATCAGTCATTCGTTTTCAGTCGGTCAGTGTAGCGTAGAGTGCCTGCAAAACTGCTCGCTGAACAACTGATCACTGCTCACTGTTACCAAGTGGAGAAGTAAAGATGGAGCAATGGAGCAAAGCCCTTTCCGATCTTATCAATCATCTTTTGGCCGGGCTGGGGCTGCCTGACTTTGTCGGGGTAATTATTGCCTTTGTGATTGGCGGCCTGATTTTAGCCAGCATTGGCCCAGTATTGGCCTTGGTCTTAATCTGGTTATTACGCAAAGTCGTCAGCCGTTTGCAAGACCGTATCGGTCCCAATCGAGTGGGTCCCTTTGGTTTGTTACAAACCATCGCCGACGCGCTAAAACTGTTGTCCAAAGAAAATATTCGGCCGACCAATGCCGATTGGATCGCCTATAATTTAGCGCCCATCCTTTCGGTTTTTGGTGTCATCTTGTCGCTGGCAGTAATGGCGATTGGGCCTGGGATGATTGCTGTAGATCTCAATGTCGGTGTCCTTTATCTAACCGCGCTGGGTTCAATTGGCATTATGGCCGCGCTGATGGCCGGTTGGAGCAGCAATAATAAATACGCCTTATTAGCCGGTTTTCGAGTAGTGGCGCAGTTGCTTAGCTACGAAATTCCAATGGTATTAGCCATGTTTGCGCCGGTGCTATTGGTGGGCAGTATGCGGCTGGGCGCGCTGTCAGAAGCACAATCATTACACATTTTTGGCTTTAATACCGGGCTTGGTTGGTTCGTCTTTTTATTGCCCGGCGCCTTTTTGATCTTCTTTATCGCGTCGCTGGCGGAAGGTGAACAGACGCCGTTTGACTTATTAGAAGCCGAATCCGAGTTGATTGCCGGTTTCCACATCGAATATTCGGGCATGAAATTTGCCATGTTCTTCCTGGCCCAATTTCTAAATAGCTTCTTCCTCGGCGCGATTGCCGTTATGCTCTTCCTGGGTGGCTATCAGGGACCATTTGTCGATCAAATTCCAGCGCTTGGCATTGTCTACTTCTTGATCAAGGCATTTGGTTTATATATTGTCACCTCCTGGATCAAAGGCACCTTCCCCCGTGTTCGTGTTGACCAAATGATGTCGTTTGCCTGGAAGGTCCTGGTACCGTTGGTGTTGGGTCTGATTCTCTGGCAGATGATTGCCTTGAAGTTGCCGGGTGCAGTGATTGATGATGCCACTGGCGAAGTCATTCGTTATGGTTTTTGGAACTACGCTGCGGTTTTGGTTGGCAATCTAGTTGTACTGGCGATTGTTGCCCGAGTGCTTGGTAAGTACTTAACCAATGAGAAAGCTCGCACCAAGCGCGCTTTCCAACCGAAGTCACTGATCGGGACAATGCAACCTGCTTCGTCAGGTGATTAAATAAATCATTAGTTGTGGATAATTACTGCCTAATGGGTAATGCAGCTCAACGAGATCATTCATTAACCATTAATTATTAATTATTCATTATTCACAATTAGTAAGGTGACCTAATGGAAATCCTACAACAACTCTTCCCATTGCCGCCGATTCCAACTTTGCAACAGGCGGTCTTTATCCCAATGGCGCTATTCACCGCATTTTGTGCGCTGATGGTCGTTGGTGCGCGGAATCTATTTCACAACGCACTAGCATTGGTGGGTACGCTCTTTGGCGTGGCCGGCATCTATGCTCTACTAGAGGCTGAATTTTTGGCCGTCAGCCAAATTTTGGTCTATGTAGGCGCCATTTCGACGCTGATCACGTTTGCCATTATGTTGACGCGCGGCATGATGTATGGCGCGACCTCCCAAGTCAACAAGCAGGCTGGCACAGCGGTGATTATTACGAGCCTCTTCTTCCTCGTGTTGGCCGGCCTGGTTTCGGGTGCACCGTGGCCTACTTTTGGGGTCGAGCTTGGCTCCGGTGAACAGATTATTGCTAACTTGGGTAAGTTATTTGTCACTACCTATTTGATTCCGTTTGAGTTGCTGGCGTTGCTGTTACTCGTATCGCTGGCCGGCGCCATTCTGCTGGCGCGTGATCGGCGCTAGTGTGCGGTTATCATAGTGTATGGCTAAAAACTCCTGATAGCTGAACACTATTTACTATCTTACTGATTACCGTTTACTAATCTGAAGGATACATCCAATGGTTTCCCTAAGCTGGTACTTAATTCTAGCTGCTTTTGTCTTCAGTTGTGGCCTGTACGGCGCCCTGGCCCGGCGCAATGCCATTGCCGTCTTAATGAGCATCGAATTGATGCTCAACGCAGTCAATATCAATCTAGTTGCTTTCTGGCGCTACAGCGAAAATGCTGCTACTCGCCTAGATGGTCAGGTTTTTGCGCTCTTTGTGATTGCAGTGGCTGCGGCTGAAGCCGCGGTCGGTTTAGCCTTAATTATTTCAATTTACCGGAATCGTAAAACAGTCGATCTGGACAAGCTCGATTTGTTGAAGGGATAGGCGTATAGTGTGTACTACGTAAATATGCTGGTTAGTGATAAACGAGTTATGAGCCATAGACTATAGCTACACATTACGAAGTACGTTTTATACAATTGACTTTAATCATGCCAAAACAAACGCTTACTGGTACGCTGGATGAACAGTGCGAATTCCTTTATAACATGGCGCAAGAGAAGATGGCGCAAGGCAATTTTACCGGCGCGGTCCATCTGCTAAAGGAAATTATCAAACACGCGCCCCAATATCGAGATGCAGCTAGCTTATTGGTGGAAGCCAAACGCAAAAAGTCAATCCAAACCACCTTGTTGGTGGCTGCATTCGTGGGTGCTGCCTTATTCATCGGGATTGGGACACTGCTCGAAGTACGCAATGACTTTGTATTCTTGATCTTAGCCGTGGTCGGCGCGATTGTGGGGTTTGGAGCTGGCAATTTTTTGCACAGCTTTCAAAACAGCGCCAATGCTTGACGTCATCAGCCGAAAGTGGCAAAACAATGGGTTTGCCCACTTTGCATGGATGAGCATGCTTGATTTTTATTATTAAACTTTGCTTAGTTTGAAAACGATAATTTCACTAGTATAGAATTCATCGCTTTCACACAATTGTAAAGATAGAGAAAGCCCGAGACGAGGTTGATCCATGGATGGATTTCTAAATTTAGCCTGGTTTGTACCAGTTCTGCCCTTTCTTGCCTTTGTGGCGATTATTTTATTCGCCAATCGTAACAAGACAGTCAGCGCTTTAATTGCGATCAGTGGTGCTGTGCTTAGCTTTCTATTAAGCTGGCCAATCGCCTTTAGCGCATTTTTCACGGATCATTTTGGCCAACATCCGGTAGAGGGGCAACTCTTCTCAATCCCGACGGGCGCCAGCAAGATTCTAGTTGGCTATCAGGTCGATCCGGCTAACGCGTTGATGCTCTTCATGTCTTCGTTTTTGCTGGTCATGATCTTCATCTATGCCAGCGGATATATGACGTTTCCAGCCCATCTGAACCCTAAGGCTTATCCTGTCTCTTATGCACAGGGCAAGGATCCGCGCTATAGCCGCTTTATGGCTTATATCAGCCTCTTTGCGGCTGGCATGTTGGGGCTGGTCGTCTCTAACTCGCTATTGACCTTCTTCATCTTTTGGGAAATCATGGGTCTGTGCAGCTACCTGTTGATCGGCTTCTGGTACGAGAAGAAATCAGCGCAGGCTGCGTCTGTTAAAGCCTTTATGACCACCCGTGTTGGTGATGTCATTATGCTGATCGGCGTGATGTTCCTCTATACGCAGGTCGGCAGCTTAATGTTTAGCGACATCCTCAATGCAGAAACCTTGCATCATCTAGGTGAGACCATCGTGTCGATTCCGTTCTTAGGGCTGAGTGTGCCCTGGGTAGCGTTGATCGCGGTGCTAATTTTCTTTGGGACGGTCGGCAAGAGCGCCCAATTCCCGCTGCACGTTTGGTTGCCCGATGCGATGGAAGGTCCGACCCCCGTTAGCGCCATGATTCATGCGGCCACGATGGTTTCTGCTGGCGTCTTCTTGCTGGTGCGGATGTTCCCGCTCTTTGCTGTAGCCGGTGAGGTTTCGCCGGGGACGATGAATTTTGTGGCCTTCATTGGCGCATTTACTGCCTTATTCGCCTCAACAATTGCCGTGGCCCAGTGGGACATCAAGCGTGTACTCGCCTATTCTACCATTAGCCAGCTTGGCTTCATGGTAGCAGCGATTGGCATCGGCGCCTATATGGCCGCTCTCTTTCACCTGCTTACCCATGCCTTCTTCAAGGCGTTGCTCTTTCTCGGCTCCGGCAGCGTGATCCATGGCGTAGAGCATGGCCTCCACCATGTACATAAGCATGGTTCGCATGATGGGCACGCGGATGTTGGCGGAGAGCATGGTGGTGACGAAACGCACAGCCCCGCAGATACTGGACACGGGCATGGCGCGCAGATCATCCACCGCAAGGATGGTGATCTCAATCCCGAAGACCCCCAAGATATGCGCAATATGGGCGGCTTGCTCGCGCGTATGCCACGCACCGCCTGGACCTTCATCATCGGCGGCTTGGCCCTGAGTGGCTTTCCGTTTGTCACGGCTGGCTTTTGGTCCAAAGATGAAATTTTGGCAAGCGCCTGGTACGGCGGCAACACGATTGTTTTTGCCGTACTGGTGATTTCGGCTTTCTTAACCGCGTTCTACACAGCGCGTCAGATTGGTCTTACCTTCTTGGGGACGCCGCGCACCGAGATGGCAAAACATGCCCCCGAGAGTGTACCCAGCATGACCTGGCCACTGATGCTGATTGCACCTTTTGCGATTGGTCTAGGCTTCATTGGCATTCCAGGCGCTAACTGGCTAGAAGGTTTCTTGGAACCTTATATTGAGCATCTCGAATTTCACCCGCTCCACCCAGAATTCAGCTTCATCCCCATGCTGTTTTCGATTGTCGTTGCCCTGGGTGGTTTGTGGACTGGCTATCGTGTCTACGGCAAAGGGCTGGCAGTAGGTCAGATTGATCCGTTGCGCAACGTGTTAGGCCCCTTCTGGATGGTCTTGCACAATAAGTATAAGATTGATGAAATCTACAACGCGACCATTGTTGCCTTTTCACTTGCCCTATCGAAATTCCTTTACTGGTTCGATGATCTGTGGGTAATCGATCCGATTGTCGACGCAATCGGCGCGGCAGGGATGGCGTTGTCGAAATTCGCAGCAGCATTTGATCGACTGATTGTCGATGGTGTGGTCAATCTAAGTGGTAATATTTCCAGCCGTCTGGGCAGCATCCTGCGTAATACACAAGATGGTCATGTTCAGGTTTACCTGCTGTTGGTGGTGGTCTCCATGACAGTTTGGCTATTGTTGAAGGCATTGCCGATCTTCTTGAAATTAGTGTAATTGGTGATTGGTAAGTGCAGACTACGGCACACTTACCACTTACGACTTACCATTTACGACTTACCATTTACTCAAGTTTTCATTACAAACTTGAATTTTCAAAAATAGCGTGTGCGGAGGAATGATTCATGGAAAATAGTAACTGGTTATTGCCAGTCATTTTATTTTGGCCGGCAGTGGCTGCGATTCTGGTATTGTTGGCCAGCAATGAAAAGGCAATCAAATGGGGCTCAATTATCGCCAGTCTATTGCCATTGGGCCTGAGCATTTACTTGTTGGCCGCCTATAATTTCAGTACGGGTGGAATCCAATTTGAGGTAAACGCCGACTGGATTCCAGCGCTTAATGCGAGCTTCCACTTGGGCGTTGACGGTTTAAGTGTACCGCTGATCTTCTTAACCACGGTGCTTTCGACCCTGAGCATCTACTACAGCGCGGGCACGATTAACCACCGCGTAAAAGAATATTTTGTCATGTTCCACCTGCTGCAACTGAGCATGGTGGGTGTCTTTATGGCGCTTGACTACGTGCTCTTCTATCTCTTCTGGGAGATCAGCCTGGTGCCAATGTATCTGTTGATTGGTATCTGGGGTGGTAAGAATCGCAGCTATGCCTCGATCAAGTTCTTTATCTATACCTTGATTGGCTCGGTGGCAATGTTGTTGGCCATTTTGGCTACCTACTTTGCAACCGGCACATTCGACATTATCGGCGCGGCGGCAGCGCGGCCCTTTATGGATATTGCCAACGAAGAGAGCCGTGCTTTGATTAGCGGCCTTGTCTTCTGGGGTTTCTTTTTAGGCTTTGCCTTTAAAGTGCCCAGCTTCCCTTTCCACACCTGGCTACCCGATGCCCATACCGAAGCCCCTACCGCGGGCAGTGTCATTCTGGCTGGTGTTATGCTAAAGCTGGGTGCTTACGGTTTCTTACGCATCGTTCTGCCCACCTTCCCCGAAGCAAGCCAGGCCTGGTCGATGTGGATTGTCGCGATTGGCGCGATTGCCATCGTCTATGGGGCCTTTGTCTGCGTGGCGCAAACCGATCTGAAGCGCTTGATTGCCTATAGTTCAGTTTCGCACATGGGCTATGTTATGCTGGGCATTGGGGCGGCGGCAAGTGTTTTGACGCCAGCCGGCGCCGAAGCAGCTGCCCAAACCTTTAATTTGACCCCAGAAGCAGTGATGGACAGCGCGGCCATGGCGCTCAACGGCGCGACGCTGCAAATGTTCAACCACGGTATCATCACAGGGGCGCTCTTCCTCTTGATCGGTGTGATTTACGAACGCGCCCACACGCGTGAACTGGCGAAATTTGGTGGCCTTAGCTCCAAAACACCCCAACTCTATGGCATGATGCTGGTTGCTGGCTTTGCTAGCTTGGGCTTGCCTGGTTTGGCGGGTTTCTGGGCCGAGTTCTTTACCTTCCGCGGTGCCTTTGCGCTGGTGCCCTACTGGGCGGCGTTTGGCGCGATTGGTATCATCATGACGGCCGTCTATATCCTCTGGCGTGTGATCCAGAATGTCTTTTTGGGTGAATATGACGCTACCAAGTTGGAACACTGGACAACCGTAGATGGTCAGCACGCTGATGGTCCGACCGATTTGGTTGCGTTTGAAAAGTTCACCCTTTGGCCGTTGATCATCGGCATGTTTGTCCTGGGTATTTATCCCACGTTGATTCTAGATTATTTCAATGCGTCGGCGGTGCAACTGCTGAATTTAGTGCATGGCATTCTGTAGTCGGCCACAGAGCACCGACCACGGGCACGTACGTCGCCTGTGGTCCATCGTCAAACGCATTTCTGAAAACGAAGGAACTAACCTTGAACGAGATTACAGTAGGCTCATTAGGTTCGATTCTACCAGAGATCATCCTGCTGGTTGGTGGGCTGCTGATCCTGATTTTGGACACGGCCATGAGCGACGAGAATGACTCGGGGCGCGGTTACATGGCGATCTCTGTGGTCTTTTTGATTGCAGGCTTGATCGGCGTCATCCTCCAGCTTTGGTCATTCTTGCCACCCAGCACACGCGAGCCATTTACCGCGTTGGCAGTGATCGACATTGACCCGTTTGGTAGCTTTATGAAAGTCTCCATCTATATGGCCATGCTCTTGGTAGCCATTTCTGGTGGCAGCTACATGAACCGCGTCGTAAGTGGACGTGGCGAGTTCTGGACGCTCTTTATGTTTGTCACCATCGCCATGAGTCTGGCGGTCAGCGCCAACAATTTGCTGCTGCTCTTCCTGTCGATTGAGTTTCTATCGATCACCAGTTATATGCTGGTCGGCTTTGTCCGCGAAGATCAGCGCAGTTCAGAAGCGGGCGTCAAATATTTCCTCTATGGTTCAGTCGCTTCCTCCATTATGCTCTACGGTATGAGTATGTTGTATGGGGCAAGTGGCTCATTAAATTTGACTGAAATTGGCGTCGGCTTTGCGGCAAACGAAGCACTTTCGACACTGGTCTTACCGGCGACACTGCTTTTATTGGTTGGTTTAGGGTTCAAGACCAGCTTAGCGCCTTTCTACCAGTGGGCGCCAGATACCTACGATGGCGCGCCAACACCGATCACAGCCTATCTTTCTACCGCTTCTAAGGCGGTTGGGTTTGCAGTCATTGTGCGCGTAATGCTGGTTGCTTTGGGCGCCTTTAGCACCTCTTGGGTGCCGATTTTAGCGGGTCTGAGCATTTTCACCATGACGATTGGCAATCTGATCGCATTGCGCCAGACAAGTGTCAAGCGCATGTTGGCCTATAGCTCGGTGGCGCAGGCCGGTTATATCCTGATGGGGTTGGTTGCCTTTGTTTCCTCCTCCCAGGCCGATCTGTCGACCCTGTCGATGAATGGCCTGAATGGTCTGCTTATCTATCTCTTCGCCTATCTCTTTACGAATGTAGGCGCTTTCATGGTTGTGATGGCAGTCGAAGAATATACTGGCGGGTCAGATATCAGCGATTTCGAGAATTTGAGCCGTCACTCGCCGGGCCTCGCCTGGCCGATGTTTATCTTCTTGCTGAGTTTGACTGGCATTCCGTTGACCGGCGGCTTTATGGGCAAATTCTTTGTCTTTGGGGCAGCTGTGCAACATCAATATTACTGGTTAGCCGCGATTGGGGTGCTCAACGCCGCCATAGCCGCCTTCTACTATCTGAATGTTGTGCGGGCGATGTTCTTTGCCACCACGGACAGCGAAGTTGGTAACAAGCCAGTGCCGATTAGTATTCCAATCCAGATCAGTTTGTTGGTCTGTGTGATTGCCACACTGTGGATTGGTCTCTATCCGCCCACCCTTATCGACTGGGCAAACGATGCCTCACGCACCTTGCTAGCGTTGGTTTTCTAACCCAGTTAGCCCGCTTGCAAAAGCGGATTGTTTAAAATTTGATGCGTCGAGGAGTGGAACTGGATCCATTCCTTGACGTTTCTTTTTTTAGCTATATCATCAATCCCCTTGTTTGTCTGCAAATTAAAGCATAAGCTATGATAAAAGTGTGCTTTTATGGTCTGTCTTTGTGAATTTTGGAGACCAACGGTTGAATTCATTCAATTGTTGGCTAGGGTAAGCTTATTGTGAATTATCTCTATTTGTGGTGCAAATCTGCGCGCACTATTGTCCTTCGCTCGCCATTGTTTATATGGTCGATAATCCTATTAGTCTTGAGTGTGCTGTTATTGCCCAGTTGGGTGCTCGCCCAAGCTGGCATCGCGCCGTCGCCCAATCCCGTACTCAGCCTGGCTGTCGCGCCCGGTGCGCCAGACAAGGTGTTGGCCGGCACCTTAAATTCCCCCCAGCCGCCTGGCATCTACCGTAGCAATGACGGTGGCTTGAGTTGGCTGACGGTTAATACTGGTCTATTAGAAAATATCAGCGTAGCAGCGCTAGCCTTTGATCCGCAAAATGCGTTGCTGGCCTTGGCCGCCGATGGTGGCGTCGGTAATTTGTTCCGCAGCCGCAACGGTGGCGACAGTTGGGAAGAGATCGTCGCCTTTAAAGCATTAATAAGCGAAACCAGCGCCGTGGGTGAGTTGTATGCTACGATCGAAAACAAG
>JBBRVA010000173.1:0-11636 GCA_038247295.1 Caldilineales bacterium
AATTTAGCAAGCACTTATGTAAAAAGCATCGGCGCCGACCAGCTTTGGAATGGAACGCCCCGGATGCAAGGGCAAGGCATTACCGTTGCCGTGGTCGATAGCGGCATTGCCCCACACGACGATATTTTGAACTTGTTGGAAAATAGCCGTGTTCTAAAAGAGGTGGAGTTTGTCAGTACGCAGAGTTCGATTGATGATTCGAACGGTCATGGGACCCATATTGCTGGCACCATTGGCGGCACCGGCGACCAATCGAATGGCGCGCATATGGGTGTGGCCCCAAAGGTAAATCTGATCGATGTTAAAGTCATGGATGATGTGGGGCGCGGCACCATGTCCGATGTCGTCGCTGGTTTACAGTGGATTTACTACAACAAGAGCGCCTATAATATCCGGGTCGTCAACCTTTCACTGAACAGTTCAGTGGCCGAATCTTATCATGTCAGCCCGCTTGATGCTGCGTTGGAAATTCTCTGGTTCAATGGCATTGTGGTGGTCGTTTCAACTGGCAATAATGGCAGCAACGCGAATGGGGTTCTTTATCCACCAGCCAACGATCCATTCCTGATTAGCGTAGGTGCTACGGATGACAAAGGCACAGCTAGCATTACGGATGACACACTGGCGACCTTTTCGGCCTATGGAACGACCACCGATGGCATTGTCAAGCCAGATCTGGTGGCGCCAGGCAAAAATATTATCAGTTTATTGGCCAGTGATGACAGCAACTTGGCCTTACAGCATCCTGCAAATAAGGTCGGTGGCGTAGCTGGCAACGCCTATTTTCGCATGTCGGGCACATCCATGTCATCAGCTGTCGTGGCCGGCGCAGTTGCTCTCTTGCTGCAAGATGAACCCTATCTGACGCCGGATCAGGTAAAATACCGTCTAAAAGCAACGGCCAATAAAAACTGGCCTGGCTACACCGCGAAACAGTCGGGCGCAGGATATCTAGATATTTACGCGGCGATCAATGGTACGACAACGCAAAGTTCAAATACAGGCATTGCAGCTGCGCAATTGTTATGGACCGGCAATGAAATCCTCACTTGGGGTAGTGTCGGCTGGGGTAGTGTCGGCTGGGGTAGTGTCGGCTGGGGTAGTGTTGGTTGGGGCAGTGTTGGTTGGGGCAGTGTCGACTGGAATAGTGTTTACTGGGATAGCGATTAAAAGAGGATCGTACTCAACCTAGACCGGAAATTTTGTTTGTATCTATTTGTGGATAATTTAGATCGATTAGGATTCAAAGAGCCAGCCACAAGCTGTACTCACCTTTTACCGAATATGAAATCTCTCTCGCGTATAGCCCAAGCTTATATTTGGAGCGTCCTGTTGGTAGGAGCCGTCGTAGGCATCTGGCAGTTACGTCAGATCACGATTCAGCATAGCTGGATCCTGTTGCTCTGTTGTGGGCTGGCGGCTTTATTACAAACCTTCAAAACGGTAGGGGTTACGGCGCGTACAAATTACCATTCCAGCTTAATTGTCGTTGGATTTGCACTGGTGTTGCTTGGTACACCGGCTGCTTTGATTGTGATCATCGTCGCTCACATTGCTGAATGGATATGGCATCGATATGTCTGGTACATCCAGACATTTAATATTGCCTCCTTTACGATCGTCGTAAGCATTGCCGGCGCGGTCTATCAATGGATCAACCCTGGTTGGACGCCGCTTGGATTGCAGGGAGCAGTGGCAATCTTAGTAACAATGGCACTTTTTACTATCCTTAATCACCTGCTGGTAGGGATTGTAATTCAACTCGCGCGCGGCCAAAGTCTGGCCGAATCGGGTGTCTTTGGCTTCATGACCTTGATGTTGGACTTTGGGCTATTAAGCATGGGCACCGCCGCAGTGCTGATCTGGATGGTAAATCCCTATGCCGTAGTCATGGTGATCTTTTTTGCCTATTTACTGCGCAATGGGCTGATGGTGCCAGCTTTGCAGCGTCAGGTAGAGACCGATCCCAAAACAGGTTTGTTCAATACGCGCCATTTTATGGAAAAGATCAACGAAGAGTTTGCCCGCGCGCATCGTTTTGATCGGCCCCTCACATTGGTCATGTCAGACCTGGACTTGCTGCGCGAGATCAATAACAATTATGGCCACCTGGCTGGTGATGTTGTATTGAAGGGTGTAGCCGATATTTTAAAGTATTCCAGCCGTGACTATGATCTGGTGGCGCGTTTTGGCGGCGAAGAATTTGCAATTTTGATGCCCGAAACAAGTTTGGTAGAAGCATGTCTCTTTATTGAGGAAATCCGGCACAAGATTGAAAACGCAGAATTTACAGTGTTGACTAGCGCCACGCCGATCAAAGTAACAATGAGCTTTGGCATCGCTCAATTTCAATGGCATGACAAACGTGTGGACGAATTAATTCATCGTGCAGATATGGCAGTCTATCAGGCAAAACAGGGTGGACGCAATCGGGTTTGTGTATTTGAACCAGCATTCGCGTCGATGGCTACGGCATCGACCACTCCGCCCAGCCGGCAAGGTCCAGAGTTCGAACCCAATAAGTCCCAATCAATCGACAAATTACTCGCAACTTTGTCATGAAGTCATTACCCAAGTACTATTGCTTTTTGGCTCAAATTGATCAAAAGTAATAGTAACAATGTGATGGTCATGCTTGAATTGATCGACCAAATAAGAACCAAGGTAGAAATGTTATGGCATCTATAGCAACCCCCAAAATCCAACCAGCAAGGATGCTTCAAGCCTACATTGTTACAGTAATTTTTTTGGCCGTTCTCTTAGCCACGCTGCTGGTTCCTCTAAGTCCGCCAGTCAACTGGCCTGGCATTCTTCTCTTAGCAGCATTGGCTATTTTGACAGAAGCACTAGGTATCGAGATTTATGTAAAAAATACCTCAGTTTCGACCTCTGCCGCCGCGCTCTTGGGGGGTGTACTGCTCTTTGGACCAATGGCGGCAATTGTGATTGGGCCAGCGATTGCTGTGGTTGCTACGATTAAATACCGCAGCCCTATTTTGCGTTTTCTTTTCAATGCTAGCAACCATTCGATTGGTGGTCTCATCTGTGCAGCACTTGTCATAATGAGCACCCTAGTTTTCAATGAAATATCCCCATATGCCCAATTATGCTATGCCATTGTGGCCGCTGCTATTGTCTATGTAAGTACAACCATGTTAATCGCGGGCGCTATGAGCATCGATCAGCAACTCCCCTTGTTATCGATCTGGATGGAACGCTTTCGCTGGCTTGGCTTGCACTATATTGCTTTGGGCATTGTGGCGTATGCGCTCATCTATAGCTATCTTACCAGTGGCATGCTTGGCATCTTGTTTATGCTGGTGCCCCTACTCATGTTGCGCTATAGCCAGAAGCAATACGTCGACCGCACGGAAGCCATTGTCTTACAGTTACGCACTCAGAACTCAGAATTGATCCAACAAGCAGCCGAGATCTCGCTGCTCAATGATGAGATTCTGCTAGTGTTGGCAAAAGCTTTGGACTTGCGTGATCCCTATGTATCCGAACACTCACATCATGTTGCGCTCTATGCGGAGTTAATTGCACGAGAATTAGGTTTGGCAACAGATCATGTAGAATTAGTGCGCAGGGCGGGCTTGTTACACGATATTGGCAAATTAGGCATCCCAGAAGCGGTCTTATACAAACCAGCCCGCTTAACGGATGAGGAATACGAGGTTATCAAAAAGCATCCAACGGTGGGTGCAGAGCTCGTGCAAGGCTGCCATTCTCTACAGTCGATTGTTCCGTTTATCCGCCACCACCATGAACATTACGACGGTAAGGGTTACCCAGCCGGTTTGGCCGGTACCGCAATTCCGCTAGAAGCGCGCATTGTCGGTTTGGCCGACGCCATCGAAGCGATGGCATCCGATCGGCCTTATCATAAAGCCATGCCTTTACCTGCCATCCAGGCAGAGATCAAGCGCTGTGCCGGCACTCAATTTGACCCTGCCATTGTCGATCTATTTTCCAAAATTCTGGACCGCGTAGGCAGCCAACTTGTAACTAACTCGGCGCGTAACGTAGCGGCCAAACATGCCGATGCCTCATTGTTGCCCCAATATGCGTCGATTCACCGCGCGGCGTCAGTCGGTCAGGAGAATCATGTCGTTGCGATGAACAGCGACTGGGCCGTAAGCATAGCCAAGCCGGTCAGCGATCTGGTCGGAATGGCAGCCAGCAATCTGACGCAAGTCATTGCCGGCGTAGGCGACTAACCCGCGCGCTAAGGCCTGTCGTGCCATATCAAGAATCGTTACAGTGTCACCACGCTGAAAATCACCTTCTACACCGACAATACCGGCTGGCAACAGGCTACGCCCCTTTTCACACAGCGCTCGTGCCGCACCAGCATCGACAACCAGGCGACCCGCCGGTTTGGGACCAGCCAGAATCCAACTTTTGCGGCTTTCCAGGCGGGTGGCCTGCGCCGGAAAACGCGTCCCCAATGGCTCGCCTTTGGCGACGCGGGTGATCACGTTGGGCTCGCGCCCGGCAGCAATGATCACATCGGCCCCGGCATGTCGCGCAATATTGGCCGCTTGGAGTTTGGTTGCCATGCCGCCTACCCCTAGACCACTGACACTACCCCCAGCCTGTAAACGCAATGCGTCGTCAATCTTGCGCACTTCTGAGATCAATTGCGCATCTGGATTGCTGCGAGGATCGGCCGTGTAGAGCCCGGCCTGATCGGTCAGCAGCAGCAACAGATCGGCATTGACAAGGGTAGCAACCAACGCCGAGAGATTGTCATTATCCCCAACCTTGATCTCTTCGGTTGCAACGGCATCATTTTCATTGACTACTGGCACAATTCGATGTTCCAGCAGCGCAGAAAAGACATCGCGTGCGTTGAGAAAGCGGTGACGATTTTCCACATCGGCACGGGTTAGAAGAATTTGGCCGACATGAATCCCATAAATTTCAAAGAAGCGCTCCCAAGCAAGCATCAGGCGGCTCTGGCCAACCGCAGCAAAGAGTTGTTTGCTGGCAATCGTTGGCGGCAGATCGGGGAAATTGAGCCGAGCGCGCCCCACGGCCACGGCCCCTGATGTACAGATAATGATATCGTGGCCTTGATAATAAAGTTCGGCGCATTGACGCACTAATTCGACAAGGCGTGGATTGTCCAGGTTGCGGCCACCACCGGTAAGTACGCTGGTGCCCAATTTGACGATAATTCTTTTATACATAGTTATTTTTCTGATCTTTAATGGGTGATTTGCTCGCTACAACCATGGTAGCACTGGCCCGAATTGGCGTCAAAAGTCAGCTCTCGATTTTAAGCGCTGGTCAGCATTGTTAGTTACGAACTAAAGCAGCTTACCGCAAGCCAAACTCATTGATCGGATTTAATTTATAGGCATCGACATAAAACTGGAAATCAGCTTGCAGCTTACTATATAAAAGCATTGTAGAGTATATCTATTGCGTCCAGTAGAATGTACCTAACTGTTTTTTAGACTTCTACCAATCTGCAAGTTGAATCAATCCCAGCCAAAGGAGAGAACGAATGACCATTCAAGGCATCCATCACATCACGCTCGTCTGTAGCGACGCCCAACGCACAGTCGATTTTTACGTGGGTGTACTGGGGCTACATTTTATCAAGCAGACGGTCAACTTTGACGATACGGGTTCCTATCATCTTTATTTTGGGGATCAGACAGGTCGCCCAGGTACGGCCGTTACTTTCTTTGAATGGCCACGTGCACCCAAAGGACACCCAGGCGTGGGTGGCACACACCACTTCGCCCTGCGCGTGGCGAATTACAAGGGCCTGCTCCAGTGGAAGCGCCGCTTGACTGATCTGGGCCTGGCTGTGGATGGTCCGCTGGATCGGCACTACTTCAAGTCGATCTATTTTCGCGACCCCGACGGCGTGATTCTCGAAATTGCTACCGACGGTCCTGGCTGGACGGTGGATGAAACACCCGATGCGCTAGGCATGGCCTTTCGTGCGCCGCCAGCGGAGATGATCGTCAACAACCGCGACGAGGCGCGCATCAAGGCGGAGACTTGGCGCGAGCCCGTGCCGACGATTACACCGGAGATGGCGCTTAGCCAAGGTATGCATCATATCACGGCGATTGGCCAGGATATTGAGCGTACGCATGCATTCTTTGGCGATCTGTTGGGTATGCGGCGGGTCAAGATGACCAACAATTTCGATGATCCCAATTCGGCGCACTGGTATTGGGGTGTTGGAGACGGTAACCCGGGCACATTAATCACTTACTTTGCACGCAACCCGCAGAAGAGTGGCTACGTAAAAATGGGCGCTGGCCAGACTCATCACTTTGCGCTCAGTGTGCCAGATGAAGCAACACAACTGGTATGGCGGGAAAAGCTTGTCGAGGCTGGGCTACGTGTCTCGCCGGTGATGGATCGTATCTACTTTAAAAGTATTTATACCAACGATCCAGATGGCCATATTGTCGAGTTGGCCACCGCCGGCCCTGGGTTTCTGATCGATGAGACCGCAGACACGTTGGGTAGCCAGTTGAAATTGCCGCCTTGGCTGGAGCCCAACCGGGCCAGCATCCAGGCGCGCCTGAAGCCGATCAAATTACCGTAGCGAGCGCAATCTGTGATTCACCAATTTTGTAAACACGGATAGGAAAAACACGGATTTTGTTTTTGCATTCAATGATCCGTGTTTACAAAAATTCGATCTTTGAGAAAGCAAACACTCATATGTCCCGTCAAACGAATCTCCATCAAGGTATGCCGGTACTCATGCAGGGCGCATCACTCGATCAAGCCAAAGCAGCTATGATCTTGCTGCATGGCCGCGGTGCGTCGGCAGAAGATATTCTGGGATTGGCGCAAGAGTTTGACGCGCTGGATTTTGTCTATTTGGCGCCACAGGCAGCCGGCAGCCAGTGGTATCCCAACCGCTTTATTGCCCCCATCGCCAGCAACGAACCGTGGTTCTCGTCGGCCATTCAAGCGGTAGCGGATCTGCTGACGCAAATTCATGCCGCTGGCATTCCCCCAGCAAAGACGATCGTGCTCGGTTTTTCACAGGGGGCATGTTTGGCACTAGAATATGCGGCGCGCCATCCGCACCGCTATGGTGGCGTAGTCGCCTTGAGCGGCGCGCTAATCGAGAATGGTGATCAGCCGCGTACGTACGGCGGTGATCTGGCTGGCACACCAACTTTCTTGGGCTGTAGCGATGTCGATTTCCACATTCCCCAAGGACGTGTCGAGCGCAGCGCGTCAATCTTACAAGCGTTAGGTGCCGACACTACGCTGCGCATTTATCCCAACATGGGCCATACCGTTAATCAGGATGAGATCGAATTTGTTCAGCAGTTGATGCAGACAGTGCAAGGATGAGAAGTAAGTACATAGGGAAACAAGGAAATAGGTACACAGGTCCTGTCTACTTGTTTCCTTGTTTCCCTGTGTACTTGTTTACTTTCTTCCCTATGCACACGAGGACTAAACTCTTACTATCATAAATTAGGAGAAAATCATGCAAAAATTTACCAAACCGTCAGATGCCGAGTTGCGCAGCAAGTTAACCCCCGAGCAATATAAGGTGACGCAGAAGGAAGGGACGGAACCGCCTTTTCGCAATGAGTACAACGACAATAAAAAACCGGGCATCTATGTCGATGTGGTTTCGGGTGAACCATTGTTCAGTTCGCTAGACAAGTTCGACTCTGGTACAGGTTGGCCGAGCTTTACCCAGCCATTGGATCCAGAAAATATTGTGGAACACAAAGATCGCAAGTTCTTTATGGTGCGTGTCGAGGTCCGCTCGAAACATGCCGATTCGCACTTGGGCCATGTCTTTGATGACGGTCCCGCGCCGACAGGGATGCGCTACTGTATGAATTCGGCAGCCATGCGTTTTATTCCCGCCGAGCGGCTGGAAGAAGAAGGGTATGGCGAGTATTTGCAGTTGTTCCAGCCGGTGGCCAGTGACGTATAGGTAGACAGGGAAATAGGTAGATAAGGAGACAGGGAGACAGGGAGACAGGGAGACAGGGACTTGCTCGCTATCTACCTGTCTCCCTATTTCCCTATTTCCCTGTCTACCTATCTACCCAAAACATTTATATCTTTTGCACGTCCGGGTCTAGCGGCAGGCGCACAGGTTGTCCACCATCGAGTGAAGATTGGCGAATCGCCAGGATCAGCGCTTGATCCAAACGCGCTTGCGCCGCGCCGTAGGTCGGTTCGGTATTGTTGCGTACAGCCTCCACCAGGCTCATCAGGCAACCAGCCACGCCGATTTCGTCATCATGCCATTGCTGGCCGTGGCCTTGCTGCGCCGGGCGAAAAGGATTGTCCCAACGCACAATCGGTTGCTCAACATCGCCCGTATGCGCCACCATCGCCACCAATGCACCGCCATCGATGCGTTCCCAGCGTCGTTCCACGGTGATAAAGTGCGGCGCTTCACCACCGGGCGCCAGCAGGCTGAGGCGCTCTTCAACATCCAGCCCCACGCCGACAGTGATACCCATGCCTTTTTCGGCCAGGAAACGGCTGCTGCGCCACCAACGAGTGGGCGCGTCGTAGCCAACACTCGTCCAGTGAAAAATACCCAGTCGGTCACCCTCAAATTCGATGAGGCCATGTTCCTGAGTTTCGGTGCGCGGCCCCATTTTGTTGCCCAGGCGCGACCAGTGCGAAGCCAATTCATATTGACGTACGGCGCCTGTCACTTGCACCGGCTTGGCATCGAACCCAAGATAGCTGCGCATGACGCTAACACCATGATAACCATGACCAGCGAAATCGTTGAAAGAGCTATACACGCGACCAAATAGGCCAGCTTCGATCAACTTGAGCTTGATCTGCTCGAGTGGGCGCTTATGAAATTGTTCGGCGACTTCGATTTTTAAGTTGCGTTGTGCAGCGGCCGCCATAATGGCATCGGCCTCGCTTAGCTTATGCGCGATCGGCGTTTCCAAGAGCACATGCAAACCATGCTCGACGGCCATCAGCCCCACTTCGCCATTGGCATGATAGTTGACCGAGACAATGCCAATCTGCGGTGCAGTTTCACGCATCAATTGATCCAGGTCTGTGTACCACGGTGCGCCCAGGCTTTCACCCAACCGTTTGGCAGAATCGGCGCTGCGCCCCCAGACGGCAACCAGTTCGACATCATTGGGCAAGGCCTGGACAATCGGACCATACAAATAATCGGACCGGCGCGCCGTACCGATAATGGCAACGCGTAAGGGTGTTTGAGCAATTGTCATAAAAACTCCTCTCTGGATTTAGTTTAAGTGAGCCAATCTTCCAACCGCAAGTTCGGTATTCGGCTAAAATGGGATTGATTATGGGTGACTAAAGGCACGTTATATTGAAGAGCAATACTAGCAATTTGCAGGTCAAGATCTGCTAAACGCATACCCTTTCGTTCTAATTCCGCCTTTATTTGGCCGAATTGGTAGGCAGCCTGCTCGCTAAACGGCAACGGCGTCAATGTCGCCAATAGAACATCCAGCCGCGCCAAATTTCTAGCCGGATTGGCCGACTTATAAGCACCATGGGTAAGCTCGCCAATACTAGTGCTTGTGATTGCTAATTCTTCGGCAGACGATATCCAGCTTTGCGGATTGAGCTGTTCACGCAAAATCGCAATACAGTGGTCACTATCCAGAATCTTCATAACTCAGGTGCAGGGCGGGAAGATTGAGCTTGACGATTGATAGCGATTTCATCAGCTAGCGTAGCCAAATCTTCTTCATCTTTCCATAGCCCATAAGCCGCCATCACGGGATGGAGTTCACCTTGCTCGATCTGCTCTAGCAATTGCGGATCTTGGCCCAGGGCAAGCGCCAATCGTTGACCTAGTCTTGCTTGGCGTTCCAACCGTTCCAAGTCGACAGCACTAATTAGAACTGCCAAGGGCCGCTCACGCCGCCGAATCGTAATCCGTTCTCCGCCAGCGACCCGCGAAACAAGTTCGGAAAATCGACTTTTAACCTCAGCAATATTTAGAATATTATCCATATGATTCACGCCTTATTATCAAGTCTTAACAGAGTTGGTCAAGATGACCAACTCTGTTAATTATAACCGCCGTGTAATCAAAAGCCAAGCATGCACTGGTGTATATAATCTGTTTAGATCTAAAACGGAATGCGCTTGAACTCTTCAGCATATTCAAATCCCGCTTTTTCACCCACCTTGCGCGTTCGTTCACGGATCCGTTCGTCCAGCTTGGCGATATCCGTCCCCACTTGTGTGACGTGGCAGGCCAGCGCGGCAATGCGTTTGTCAATTGTCGGGGTAACATCTTCCCAGTAATCAGGCTGATCCGCCCAGAAGAGGTAGATCTCACGCACACGCCAAGGCTCCTCGTCACCGGCTAACTGTTCGGGAAAGATGTGCCATTCGCGCGCTGACCAGACTGCATCCAGCGAGGCCCAACCAGCGGCGCGATGATCAGGGTGCAGTTGATAGTGGCGCCAGGGATCGATCGCCAGCACAATATGCGGTTTATATTTGCGCACCAAGGCCGCCAATTGGCGACGCAATTCCATCGTGCTATCCAAAATTCCATCTGGATGGCGTAAAAATAGGACATCGCGCACGCCCAGTGCCCGGGCAGCGGCTAGCTGTTCTTCTTCGCGCTTGGTGGCAAGTTGCGCCGGGCGAATCGTGGGGTCACGGCTGCCCTTGTCGCCACTGGTGAGCAATACATACATAACCTCTTTACCCGCCGCCGCCCACTTGGCAATTGTGCCGCCAGCGCCAAATTCCGGATCGTCAGGATGGGCTGCAATCACCATCACGCGGTCTAATTCTTCTGCCTGTTTTGTTTCGCTCATCGTCATATATCTGCGCTTTCTAGGTAAGATTTAATTCTGGGGTCGGGCTAAATTTGACCAATGCCCACGCGGATCCGCACCGCTGACCAAAACGCCTTCTTTGTTCCAGCCAAACTTCGGATCGCTGTAGACATCGGCAGTGGCATAGCGCAGGGTTAAACCGCAGCGCCGCCGGTCGGAATTGTTCGCCAGCGAGCCGTGCAGCAAGAGATCACTGTGCAAAGAGATTTCGCCCGCTTTTAGTTCATCGTAGATCACCTCACCAAACTGCTCCGCCCCTTCCACCGTCTGGTTGAGCACACTGTTATCGTCGCTCTCGCTCATGCGGTAGGTGAGATGCCCCAGGCGCTGCGACCCGGCCACAAAACGCATACAGGCATTTTCGACATCGGCATCGTCAATCGCCAGCCAAACGGTAACGGTTTTGGAAGGCGTCAACGGCCAGAAGCTAGCATCCTGGTGCCAAGAGACGATCTTACCGTCGTGTGGCATTTTGCAAAAATAGTGCGCGCCCCAGCCGATCACATTGTCACCCAGAATGTCTTTGACATAGGCCACAATGCGCGGGTGGGTGATCAGATCCCACACTTTGCCATAACGCACATGTGCGGAAATGATCGAGTAGCTGCTGCCGCCAGCGGCCAATGTTTCGGCCAAGATCTGATCTAGATAGCGACGATGCTCCAGGATTTCTTCGCCAGCAAAGCCGCGCAAGCCCTTGATATAGCCGTCGCGGTTATAGGCTTCAATCTGTTGACGGGTCAACACTTGGGGGTCGGTTGTTGTGCTGGGGTGAAATTGCAGCCGGCGCTCCAGCTCACTCAATTC